>JBMYWL010000174.1:0-4099 GCA_049607365.1 Alphaproteobacteria bacterium
AGATGTGGACTCTTTCATAGCGCAAGAAGGACAGATGCTGCCCTTGCAACAATCATACAGGATACCTGCAAAAGTTCGCTTTTTACTTGACCGAAATTGTGCCAACCGCGGGTTAAAGATTGCATATATTCGTTTATTTGAATATAAAGAAAACAAGATCTACAACACCCTCGGACGTACTTTTATGAAGTCAGTTTTAACCAGACGAAATTTATTAAAATCAGCCGTGACTGCGCCAGTTGTTGGTGCGGGGTTAGCGGCAAGCGCAGCAGCTACAGCTTCTAACCCTTTTGAAAAAAAGGAGTGGAACCAAGTCTTGGGCGCGGGGGTTGATGCAGAACCTTATGGCATGCCATCGCCTTATGAAAAAGATGTTGTTCGTCATAATGTGGAGTGGTTGACGGCTTCGGTTGAATCCTCAATTAACTTTACGCCATTGCATGCTTTGGACGGCATTATAACACCGAACGGTTTGCATTTCGAGCGTCACCACGGGGGCGTGGCAGAGGTCGACCCAGCTGAACATCGCTTGATGATCCACGGGCTCGTTGATAAGCCGTTGGTGTTTACGATTGAAGATTTAAAACGTATGCCGCCAATGTCACGGTTCCACTTTTTGGAGTGTGCTGCAAACGGTGGCATGGAGTGGCGTGGCGCTCAGTTAAACGGTGTTCAATTCACGCACGGCATGGTTGCCTGTTGTCAGTACACAGGCGTTTCACTTCGTACATTGCTTGATCAAGTTGGTGTTAAGCCAAATGGTAAGTGGATTTTGGCCGAGGGCGCTGACTCAGCTGGCATGAACCGCAGCATTCCAATGGATAAAGCGCTTGATGATTGCATGATCGCCTACGCTCAAAACGGCGAGGCACTAAGGCCATCACAAGGGTATCCGCTTCGATTGGTGGTGCCAGGCTTTGAAGGTAATATGTGGGTTAAGTGGATACGTCGCTTGGAAATTGGTGACATGCCGTGGTTTGCGCGTGAAGAAACATCAAAATACACCGATTTGCTTGAAGACGGCAAAGCGCGCATGTTTACGTGGGTGCAAGACGCAAACTCTGTCATTACAAGTCCTAGCCCCGAAATGCCGGTGGCTGTGAAGGGGTATCAAACCATTAAAGGCTTGGCTTGGTCGGGGCGTGGTACAATCAAGGGTGTGGATGTCTCTGTCGATGGTGGTAAGAACTGGCAAGCAGCACAGCTTGACCAACCCGTACTGCCCAAGTGTCTTACGCGGTTCTACCTACCTTGGCAATTCGACGGTAACCCAAGCTTACTACAATCGCGGGCTTATGATGACACGGGGTACGTACAACCAACCTTTGCCAAACAACGCGAAGAACGTGGGTATAGCTCTATTTATCACAACAATTCCATTCATACGTGGGAAGTTAAGGCAAATGGGGAGGTTGAAAATGTTCAGCTTTCTTAAGTGTTTTTGCCTCAATATTCATCCTGAATTTATTTCAGAAGCTACTTTGAAGAAGGCCCTGAAACGCGTTCAGGGTGCGTGTGTGTTATTCGTCACTGTCTTATCACTTTCCCTAGTGACACCAATACACGCGACCGATTTGGGTATCGGCGTCTCCCCCACAAACGAGCAATTGCGTGCATGGGACATCGACGTTCGACCAGATGGTTGGGGGTATCCTGAAGGGTCTGGCAGTGTGGAGCAGGGCGAAGAGGTGTTCCTTGAGAAATGTGCCTCATGTCATGGTGAATTTGGTGAAGGAGTGGACCGTTGGCCAGTGCTGGCAGGTGGTGAAGACACGCTGGACAGTGAAGACCCAGTCAAAACAATTGGCTCCTACTGGCCATACGCTTCAACGGCCTATGACTACATTTACCGTGCAATGCCATACGGTGACGCGCAATCGCTTGAGCCAGACGAGGTTTACTCGGTCATTGCATATTTGTTTTCTATGAATGACCTAGTTGAGGATGATTTTGAAGCAAATGCGCAGACATTGACTGATTTTGTTATGCCCAATGTTGATGGTTTCATTCATGATACCCGAGAAGTTGTTTCTGGAGAGCGTTGTATGACCAACTGCAAGGACAAGGTCGAAATTGTTTCCAGAGCACGGATTATTGACGTAACACCCGATAGGTAAGGATTATGACTTATATAAAATCGTTTGTTGTTGTTCTTTTAAGTTTGAGTTTTTTTGGCGCTGTACATGCAGAGAAACAGTTGGTTGAACCTGTTTTCCAAGGTGGCATTTACAGCCAAGAGTGGTTCCATGAATCCTTTATGGAGCTGGCAGAAGATGTGGTTGAAGCCAGTGACGAGAACAAACGGTTTGTCCTTATGTTCGAACAAAAAAGCTGCATTTATTGCAAACGCATCCATACGGAAGTGTTGGCAGAACCCGGCATTAACAAGTTTGTGAAAGACCGCTTCAATGTACTGCAAATTAATCTGTTTGGAGACCGTGAAGTAACCGACTTTGATGGCGAGGTGCTTACCGAAAAAGAACTCGCTGTGAAATGGGGTGTCATGTTCACACCAACAATCGTTTTCATGCCGGACCCTCTCACTGAAGGGTTAGATGAGCGGCCCGGGTATCAACAAGCAGTCGCTCAAATGCCAGGCGCATTTGGTAAAGGAACATTTACAGCATTGTTCGACTGGGTGTACGACAAAGGGTACAGCAAAGACGAGCACTTCCAGAAATTTGTTGCCCGACGCGCAGCCGAATTAAAATCCGAAGGCGTTTTTTAAGCGAACTTGTTCAGGGTGTGAATTAAGCCGCCACGAAGCGATAGGCCAAGCCGTCGTGCTCCACGCGACCCATGCCAGGGTAGGGAAGGTGGAAACCAACTAAACCAGACTTGTCGCTTGCCATTCTGTCTAACAATGCCTTGCGTGTTAAACGCGCCACTTCTATATCTTGATCAGAATTGTAACCCCAGTCTGGCCTTTGGAATGCGGCGTGGGCGTTGGTAATGGCGTCGCCAACAATGTTCAGGCTTTCACCGTTTATTTCGACCTCAAATGATGTGTGGCCCTGCGTATGGCCAACAGACTTGTGTGCATAGATTCCCGACAGAACTTCTGTGTCAAAGTCAAAGCCGATCAACCGATCTTCTATTTCACCAAGCAAGCGTTTTGCACCAACTGCGAATGTTTTCCGGCTTTCGGGCATGTCTTGGAGCGCCTTGTCGCTCAGCCAGTAGTCACGCTCAACCTTGGAAATGTGATAGGCTGCTTCAGAAAAAAACAGCTCGTCAAAGTCATCAATCAGGCCCCACAGATGGTCTGGGTGGGCGTGGGTGAAGACAACATCAGTCACTTCCTGTGGATCGACTTCAAGTTCGTCAAATGCATCTAACAACTTGCCTGTTGTTTCCAGAAAATATGGTCCGGCACCAACATCAAACAAAATGGTGCGTTCGCCGTCTCTAAGCAGGGTCAGGTTACAATCCGGCTTTAGAACAGTGGTGGAGGCACCGTTTGCGGTCAATACAGCTTCATATTCTTGGGCTGGAATGTCACCAAAGACAGATGTTGCTGGAAACTGCATGTAACCATCACTCAAAACATCAAGGCGTTTATTGATCTGTCTATCTTGCCCAAAAACGTTTGAACTAAGCGGTACGCTTGACGCAAGCGCTGTTGCCAGTGATAATTTACCAAATGTACGTCTGCTGATGTCCATTGTCTGTGCCTTGGTTTATTTGACGATCTCTTAGCACTCTTATATACATAAACTTGCATATACACAAAGCGGGACTTGTGAACGAATGACCAGATATTTAAAAGCCTTAGTTGTTTTGCTGATGTTGAGCGGTTTCATGCCAACCCATGTGCTGGCGAGTGAAGACATTCCTGACCAATACCCAGCGTCGCTTTTGTACTCAAAACCTGTTGAAGTCATTCCGGGTGTTTGGTCGGCCATTGGTGCAACCGCCCCACCAACATATGAAAACGCAGGTCACAACAACAACCTGTCTTTCATCGTAACTGGCGATGGCGTGGTGGTGGTAAATGGAAGTGCTGCATACTTACTCGCGAAAGCGCTGCATGAAGAAATTAAAGTCATTACCGATCAACCTGTTAAGCTGGTGATCAACGAGAACGGTCAGGGCCATG
>JBMYWL010000175.1:0-4044 GCA_049607365.1 Alphaproteobacteria bacterium
TTGAGCCATAAATCACGCCATGTTGCATTACTTACTAAGTTACCAGTCCAAGAATGAGCCAGCTCATGGGCAACCGTTGACACTAAACTCTTATCACCAGCAATCAAAGTTGGCGTCATAAAGGCTAAGCGAGGGTTTTCCATACCACCAAATGGGAAGCTTGGTGGTAAAACAATCATGTCATAGCGACCCCAACGATAAGGACCCATTAAGCCCTCTGCAATCTCCACCATTTTTTCAGTGTCTCCAAATTCACTCGCACATGCCTCAAGCATCGCAGGCTCAGTGTACACCCCCGTACGTTGCCCTAGCGCCTTAAATGCAAGATCACCACATGCAATCGCCATTAAATGGGTTGGAATTGGCTCCGGCATCGTAAATTTGAATTCACCTTCTAATGGCGTGTTTGATTGATTATCTGCACTCATCAAGTTTTAAATCTGACGAGTTTTGCCGAAGCCTCGAGTGTTTTGATGAAATTCTAATCTCAAAACTAAAGGCCTATGTTGGTGAACTTGAATCTAAGCACACCCTTATTGTGTTGCATCAACTGGGTAGTCACGGGCCAACATATTACAAGCGTGTACCCGAAACTTTGAAAAAATTTCGCCCTGAATGTGCTACCGCAGAACTGAACACCTGCAGTCGTGATGAAATTTTAAACGCTTACGACAACACAATTTACTACACAGATTATATCTTGGGCCAACTAATCGACTTTCTAAAAACCCAAGAAGACCGCTTTGAAACCTCAATGCTTTATGTTTCTGACCATGGTGAGTCTACAGGTGAATACGGACTGTATCTTCATGGAATGCCTTATGCTTTCGCACCAAGCGAACAAACACATGTGCCAATGTTTGCTTGGCTTTCACAAGAGTATGCGCTGAGCAAAAAGATTGACCGTGGTTGCATGGACTTGGTCGCAAAAAATACCTTTAGTCACGACAATCTGTTTCACACACTGCTAAACATGACTGATGTTAAAACGAATGAGTATATCCCCGAGATGAGTGTATTTGACGGTTGTACTGGCGACTCACCTTGAGCCTTTTTTAGCTTAGGACAAAGAAACAGAGAATGCCGCTTAAAAGCACAAAAATGCCGATCCACTCCAGTTTTTTCAATTTTTCCTTAAAATAGAATGCTGTGATCATCAAAGCAATTATCATCTCTACTTGGCCAACGGCGCGCACATAAGAGGCGTTGGTCAAAGTGAATCCGGTGAACCAGCCAATGGACCCAAGGCAAGAGGTGGCACCAACAAACCAGCAGAGTTTCGAAACCTTGTGCAAATGCACGTGTGTGCCCGGTTCTTTGTATGCCAGCCACAAAAACAACAAAACAGCTTGCCAGCCCAGCAACACAACCAAGGTCCAGGCAGCGTTTAGAAAATTGAAACCTGTTCCCAATTCAAAAGAAGCGTCTTTGATAAACAAGCCAGCTAAGGCCAAACCAAAACCGGCACCCAAACCATAAAGGGCGGATGGTTCGGTTAACATGCGCCACGACAGGCCCGTTTTCGCAATGGTCATCAACGCGATGCCAAGCGTTATGAGGATCATCGCCATCCACCCCAACAGAGAGATGGTTTCAACGAAAAACAAGGTGCCGACGATTGCGGTCAAAATGACCTCGGTCTTGGAATATCCTGTTGAGACCGCGAACGAGCGTAACTTGAAGGAATAGATTAAACAGAAGGTCGCAGCGATTTGTGACACACCACCCAACAAACAATAAAGGTAAAACTGGAAGCTGAAGTTTGCTTGTACACTGTCCGCTTCCCAGCCTGTGAAATAATACACCACCGCCAGATACACCAAGGCAAAAGGCAAGCCGTATAAAGCACGAACGTATGTTGCCGCCATGGGTGTTATGGCCGCACCTGATTCTTTGCCAGCTGTGGTCATTTGTTTTTGCGCGGCTGTGCGAACGGATTGCATCAAAGCTGCAAACAGGGTGATGAGTATCCACAAGGGAACCAACTGGGGAATCAGATCTGTCATCAATAGATCTTCGCTTACATCTGATTAAAGCTCAACAGACAGATTCGGAACCCTGCTCTGGACTTAATCCAGAGCCCAGCTTGATCTCTTTGTTATTTTTAAGATCTGAATTCACTTCCGCGTTTACACGAGTTACGAAAAATGGACCCTTGATCAAGTCAAGGGTTGGCAAATTTGAATATTTCTCTAACTTTTAGATATGACCTCTTTACGCTTATAACCTCCAAAACCTTGCAAACATGGTGGCTCGAGTGATTTCGAAGCTTGTATATGCAAGTGTCAAAGCTAAATTGAGATTTTAGGGAATGTGAATGAGATATTTTCAACAAACATTAGTTAGAATTGGTTCTGGCTTGTCGGCAATGGGGGCTTTGTTTATTTTAACAAAACCTGAGGAATTAGGTTCGTTATTCGTATCCGATAACATTGAGTTTTTTATTACATTTTTGACCCTATTGATAATATGGTTGTTTACTGAATATTTCCAAAGTGAAGAGGCGGTTCTCAGAACGTCAACACCAAATGATATTAATGTTGGTCACAAACTAATTTGCTATAGCGCTTTTCAATTTAGAGAAATCCTAAAAAATCAGGACTTTTATAATGGTTTCGCATACAAATATGCTTCAGAGATTTCAGGATTTTCTTCAGATGTCAAAATTGGAGCCATTTACTTTCAGGACAAAAAAATGGATTATGATTTTGATTTGTTTTGTAAGAGTTTAGAAAGTTTTGTCACAATGGTTTCAATTAAGACGTCGCCAAAAACAATAGGAAACTCATTGAGATCATACGTTCGAGACCCTGACAATATGGAGTGGTCAGAAACACATCTGCAAGATGCAGCAGATTTAAACAAAGCAGCGACAGAGTTATGGGTTATTTTTGAAAAATTAATTGACACTTTGAAGACGAGGATTCCTGAGGCGTCAGACTCTCCTATTGAACCTAAATGGTTTTATTATTTTGAAGATTACGAGACATAGGGCTAATTAGTAACTATATAACCTCATGACATCCCTTCGCCTTCTACCGCAAAATCTCGTTAACCAAATCGCCGCTGGTGAAGTGGTGGAACGCCCAGCCTCTGTCGTGAAGGAGCTGGTTGAAAACGCCATTGACGCTGGTGCCAAGCGCATCGAGGTTCAGTTGCAAAACGGTGGTAAAAACCTAATCCGCATTATTGACGACGGTAAAGGCATGAACGCTGATGAAATGGCACTTGCCGTTCAGCGCCACGCCACGTCCAAATTGCCGGATGATGATCTGGTCGACATTCGCTTTCTGGGTTTCCGTGGAGAAGCATTGCCGTCAATTGGCTCCGTCGCACGACTTTCCATCACCAGTCGCCAAGCAGACGCCGACACGGCTTGGCACATTAAGGTTGAAGCGGGCAATGTTACTGGTCCCAGCCCAGCAGCTGGACAAAAAGGCACGACGCTGGAAGTGAGTGATTTATTTTACGCCACACCAGCGCGACTAAAATTCATGAAAGCCGACCGAAGTGAATACGCCGCGTGTCTGGATGTGGTGACGCGCCTTGCCATGGCGCACGCCGACATATCCTTCACCTTAACCGAAGGCACTCGCCAAGCCTTTCGCCTTCGTGCAACCGGACGGGCCGACCTGTTCGCCAGTCGTCTGGACCGTTTGTCCGACTTGTTGGGGCGTGAATTTGCCCAAAACGCCTGTCGTGTTGAACGCGAGGTACCGGGATTGAAATTGTCGGGGTATGTTGCCTTACCGACCCTGAACAAAGCCAATAGCCTGTCCCAATATATTTTCGTTAATGGTCGTTCAGTCAAAGACCGTCAACTGTTCGGCGTTTTACGTGCAGCCTACAGTGATTATTTGGTGTCCAATCGCTACCCTGTTGTGGCCCTGTTTATTGAGGTTGAACCCCACTTGGTGGACGTCAACGTACACCCCGCCAAGACAGAAGTACGGTTTAGGGATGCGGCTGCCGTTCGGTCTTTGTTGATTAACGGCGTTCGTAATGCTTTGGAAGGTGCTGGTTTTAAGTCATCCTCCACAGGTG
>JBMYWL010000176.1:0-4038 GCA_049607365.1 Alphaproteobacteria bacterium
AAAGTCAGGAGCTAAAGAAAAGAATAAGGGTCAATGTCTATCGTCAGACGAGTGCTGGCTGGCATTTTGAAATTTTCAAGCCACGTTCGTAAAAACGGTTGCGGCATTGCCCCATTATACGACTGCAACAAGAACCGTCTTCTGTGACGTCCACGGATAACTGCGATTGGTGCAGGTGCAGGCCCCAAAATTCTAAATTTCTCGCCAGTTGAAGGCGCACGGTTGATCAAATCATTCGCCACCTGATCCACTCGACGAGGATCAACATCTGACAAAATCAGGCTGGTCAATCGCCCGAACGGTGGTAATTGCGCGAATTTACGTTTCTTAATTTCATTCGCCAAAAAACCATCACGATCATTTTTAGAAATCGCAACCATTAGCGGGTCATCTGGTTGACTTGTTTGAACGAAGACCTTTCCTTGTTCACCAAAACGCCCAGCACGTCCAGAAATCTGCGTTAATATTTGAAAACTTTGTTCCGCTGCACGTGGGTCACCCCCGCGCAGACCCATATCAGCATCGATGATCGCAACGGTTTCAAGCAAAGGAAAGTTGTGACCTTTGGCCAAAATTTGCGTGCCGATGAGGATGTCAAACTCCCCCGCTTTCACAGAAGTCATGAATTCGTTTATACGCCCTGACGAATAGAGGGTGTCAGATGAGCCAACACCAATACGTGCTTCCGGAAACAGTTTCGCCACTTCTTCTGACAAACGCTCAACACCAGGCCCGACTGCTGTGATGGTATCTGGCTCCGCACACTCGGGGCAAACGGTCGGCTTCTTTTGGGTAAAACCACAGTGGTGACACTCAAGCGTTCCCTTAAGCCTGTGCTCTACCAACCAAGCTGAGCAAGTTCGGCACTCAAACCTGTGGGAACACGCACGGCACAAGCTTAAAGGGGCGTAGCCGCGCTTGTTCAGGAACAACAGGGACTGCTTACCCTGTGCAAAACTCTCCCGCATCTGTTCTTCGATTGAAGGTGAAATCCACCGCCCTCGTGGTAATTGCTCCTTGCAAACGTCAACCATCTTAATTTGGGGCAAGGTGGCTTCACCCACCCGTTCTTTTAACTCAGACAGATGGTATTTGCCTTGATGGGCATGGTAATAAGTTTCAATAGTCGGTGTTGCCGAACTTAAGAGTATGGGGCAACCCTCCAGCTTTGCGCGTACAATCGCCATGTCACGTGCGTTGTACAGCGCGCCTTCACTTTGCTTGTAGGAACCATCGTGCTCCTCATCAACAATGATAAGCCCAAGGTTGCGAAACGGTAGCCACAAAGACGATCTGGCACCCACCACCAGTAAGTTCGACTTGTTTTGCAGTAACTGCCAAATGGTTGCCTTAGCTGCTGGGGTAACTTCTGAGTGCCACGGGCAAGCTTGAACGCCCGTTTCTGCCGTTAGTCGATCCAGAATATCTGAGGTCAAAGCAATTTCAGGCAACAGAACCAAAACAGACTTCCCTGCCTGTAAGGTTTGTTTCACAAGCTCAGTGTAGACGTGAGTTTTGCCAGATCCGGTTATGCCATCTAACAGTGACACCGAATATCCCGAATTTATCCTTGGTGCGAGTTCGGCGAGAGCGACTTTCTGTGCTTTCGACAGGTTCGTTTTAAGGGATGTATCTGACTTACTTTGCACAGCCCCTAATGGTTGCACTTGGGCCTCATTCAAGAAACCTGCTTTACACAGCCCCCTGACAACCGTGTCACTCACACCACAAAGCTCGGCCCATTCCTTTACTGATAGCACTTTGCTTTTTGCTTCTTCACCCAACGCTGCCACACGCTCCAAAAACGCCTTTCTGGGCTTGGACAAAGAAACTGTCGGCGCTTCGGGGTTTAAGTTGAATTTCACCTTTGGCTGAACCGGTTGCAAAACTTGTTTGGGCGGTTGCACCAATCGCATTAAATTGCCACGCGCGGTCAGGGTGTATCTGGCACACCAGTCCAACAGTTTTATCAGATTGGGTGGAACGTCCGCCACGTCCAACACATTGGTTATGCTTTTAACACGCTTTAGGTTGATACCGTCTGTGTCAAACTGCAAGTCCCAGACAAGTCCCCGAACCACTCTGGGTCCAATTGGCACTTCCACAAACTTTCCAACGTCCACATCCATCCTTAAATCGGGTGGAATGGCATAAGTATAACCTTGGTTTCCGGGTATAGGCACAATGACGTTTGCAAATGAAGGCGCGTTGGTTGAAGACGGGTTTCCGGCGTCTATATCGGGATTTGAAAACAGTTGTTCCTGACTTCCACTCACGTCTTTTGGGGGCATGTTTGAAATTCGACTCTTTGTGCAGACTTACGGGCTATAACCATATCTAGTAGCATGATTCACCAATTGCCACCGCTCCTTATTTTATGGCACCCTTGATCCGAATGCTCAGAATCCACAGCGTGCGGATTCCACCGGCAAAGTTCGTAAAAACTACACGATCTCGGCCGGGGTAATGGGTTAAACATATAACGTTATTTTTTGGAGCTCTACATGAAGTTTTTTCTCGATACCGCTGACATAAATGAAATCAACGAGATGAATTCTCGCGGTTTGATTGACGGCGTAACCACCAACCCTTCTCTAATTGCCAAATCAGGCCGAAACATCTTGGAGGTCATCGAGGAAATCTGTGACAGCGTTGTTGGTCCAGTTAGTGCCGAAGTTACAGCAAACGACTTTGAGACCATGCTGAAAGAAGGCCGCAAGCTGGCTTCTATCGCTCCCAACGTTGCTGTTAAGGTTCCTTTAACCGTAAACGGTTTGAAAACATGTGACGCTCTAGCAGACCTTGGCATTATGGTTAACGTAACCCTTTGCTTCAGTGCTTCTCAGGCAATTTTGGCTGCAAAAGCAGGCGCAACTTTCATCTCTCCATTCGTTGGCCGTTTGGACGACCGTGGTGAAGACGGCATGCAGTTGATCGAAGACATCTGCCAGATTTACAGCCATTACGACGACATCTACACAGAAGTGTTGGTCGCATCTGTACGAAACCTCGCACACATTGAACGTGCTGCGAAAATGGGTGCACACGTTGCAACACTTCCATCCAAGGTGATCAACCAGATGTATGAGCACGAATTGACAGACAAAGGTTTGGCAGCGTTTGAAGCTGACTGGGCTTCAACAGGACAATCAATCCTGTAAGCACACTAATTTAGGGCAGTTGTTTTTAAACTGCCCTTTTCTTCACGAGTTGAGTCAATTTTCGACTTTTTCACTCAAGACATTACGACAAATTTATTAGCGGATAGTATTTCATGACCATTTCTAATTCAGGTTCAAGCTCAGATTCAAATATCACACGTATCGAACCAAAGTTCGTTATTCAGGAATCAAGCGCCGAAAACGCCAGCGTCGCTGGCACAGAAGCACCGACCGCTCCGGCTGAAATTGTAAACTTTACCTCCGCTCGTAATCAAAAACTTGAAACTAAAAAAGAAGAGCTGGAATCAAACCTGAAGAATCTGATCCGCGCGGGTACGATGACAACCATCAACCTGAAACGCGTTGAAAGGTCAGTTCTTGGTTTAACAGCCGCTTACACCATTGAAGATTTACTTCAGGAATACGCAACGAAACTCGCCCCCAATATGGCCGTGGATTATGTCTCACTTTGCCTAGAAAGTGAAAGTGGACGCTTAACCCACCTTAAGATTCCAGGTGTCTATTGGTTAACACCCGGCAGCCTTGATGCGGCAATGCATGATCAGGAGATCATCATGTCAAGCTCAGGCGATGAATATGTTCGCGTGTTTGGCCAAGATGCTACAAACATAAATTCTTGCGCATTGGTCCAGCTCGAAATGCCAGAACTACGCACACGTGGTGTGTTGGCATTTGGAACAAAAGCACACGGTTACTTCTCCCCTGAACAAGGCACAGAGCTTGTGTCCTTCCTCGGCAAAATCAGCGAAAAACTGTTGTCACGCGCGTTTTTAACAGCTTTTACCAATTCTGACGCAACCAATAGCTTAGCAAGTTAAGCCAAATGGCTTCGTCATGTCAGCAGCTGGTCGATGAT
>JBMYWL010000177.1:0-4026 GCA_049607365.1 Alphaproteobacteria bacterium
ACACGAGATTGTATTGGCGATTATTGGTGGCCTGTTTGTTGCTGAAACCTTGTCTGTCATCATTCAGGTGGCGTCATTCAAAATGACAGGAAAACGCGTGTTTCGCATGGCGCCGGTTCACCACCACTTTGAAAAGAAGGGCTTGGCTGAACCTACCATCGTAATTCGCGCATGGATCATTGCGCTTGTGCTTGCCTTGCTTGGTTTGGCGACCCTAAAAGTTCGCTAGTCACACAAAAATACGGGCTAAAGTCATGTCATTGGAAACGTTGGTTACGGGAAAATCCTTCCTTGTTCTGGGGCTGGGTGTAACCGGAAACGCGACTGTTAAAGCGCTTGAGCAAGCTGGTGCAGGGGTTTTCGTTTGGGATGATAGAACCAAACCCGAAGACACAGAATTCTGTATGGCGAGCCCGCTTGATGGCAAGACCAAACACTTAATTCCCAGTGACTTGACGGCGTTGGTCATGTCACCAGGAATTCCCCACACATTCCCCGAACCGCACCCTGTCGCGGCATGGGCAAAAGAAAACAAGTTACCGATTATCGGTGATATTGAACTTTTGATGCTGTCGCAACCCGACCGTAACTTCATTGGCATAACGGGGACAAACGGCAAGTCGACGACCACCGCTTTGGTGGCTCATATACTCGAAACAGCCAAAATTAACTACGCGGTTGGTGGAAACTTGGGCCCTGCAGCATTGGGCTTGACTAATCCGGGTGCTGGCGGGTGGTACGTGCTGGAAATGTCCTCTTATCAACTTGAGCTGTTGGACCAAGCCCAGTTTGATGTGTCAGCGTTTTTAAATCTGACACCCGATCATTTAGAGCGTCATGGTGATTTGGCTGGATACACTAAGGCTAAGTTTCAACTCTTGTCTCACCTGAAATCAGACGGACATGCCATTGTTTGTGTTGACCAACCGGTGGGGCGGGGGTTTGTTCAAAAGTTACAGCAAACATCTGAGGCCGAAATTTGTAGGGTCGCAACTGCCGAGGACCAAAAAGCATCAGCTGACATTTTTGCCGGAAATGGTGAGCTGGTGGTCAACACAAAGTCAGTATTTGACTTAAAACGGCTTGAGAGATTTCCGGGTTTGCACATGTGGCAAAACTTCGCGATTGCCTATGGAATTTGTGCGGCTGCAGGTTTGGATGATCAAGCCATTACGACAGGTATGTTGAGTTACGGCGGCTTGGAACATCGACAGGAATACGTCGGACAGATCGATAACATAGAATTTGTAAATGATTCCAAGGGCACAAACCCTGAAGCCAGCGAAGTTGCCATAAAGTCATACGACAATATCTACTGGATTGTTGGTGGTCAGGCGAAGGCCGAAGGCTTAAAGCCTCTGTTGTATTTGGCCGATCGCATAAAGGGTGTTTTCCTAATTGGTGCGTCTAGCGATCGCTTTGCGCGTGAGTTGGAAGGCGTTATGCCGTTTGAACGTTGTGAGACTTTGGACGTGGCGGTCATCGCTGCTTATAATCAAGCTGTACTTGATACGAAAAGTGCAGATAAGGCAGCAAATTTGGCAAGCCTGCACAATCCGGTCATTCTCTTGTCGCCTGCGTGTGCTTCATGGGACCAATTCCGTAGTTTTGAACACCGGGGCGATGATTTTAAAGCCTATTTCGAAACTTTGGCAAATGCCAAAACAACGGAAAATGATATTTAAGTATAAGAACACAACCGTATTCCAAGTGTTCCTCATTTTGAAAGAAGCCAGTTTATGGCAAGTCATGACCCATTTGGCCCGCTTACATCAGCAAGCGTGCACCAGTCGTTCGCCAGAAATGACAACTCTGTAATTGGGCGTTGGTGGTGGACGGTTGACCGTTGGATGCTGTTGGCTATCCTGATTTTGATTGCTTTCGGCATTCTGATGAGCCTCGCGGCGGCGCCTTCTGTCGCGGTTCGAATTGATGCATCTAACGACTTTGCGCTGGCCAACCGTCAACTTATGTTGGTGCCTGTTGCTTTGCTGGGCATCGTCATAACCTCACTTATACCGCCCCTGTTGTTGAGGCGTTTGTGTGTCATTGCGTTTGTAATTTCACTGGTTGTGTTGGCACTGGTGTTGGTTGTTGGGGTGCAAACCAAGGGAGCCGTCCGCTGGATCAACGTGTTGGGTTTTTCACTACAACCATCAGAGTTTGCAAAGCCCTTGTTCGCCGTGACTTGCGCTTGGTTGCTGGCAACCCAAGGACAATACAGTCACTTCCCAGGTCGGGTGTTGGCCACCTTCATTTACATCGTGACGCTTGTGTTGTTGCTTCTGGAACCTGACTTTGGACAGGCACTGTTGATTACCAGCATTTGGGCGGCGGTCATGTTTTTCGCTGGCCTCCCCATGTTGTGGTTCTTTGGTATTGGTGTTGCTGGCTTGTTGCTGGTTGGTTTTGCGTACTACACGCTTGAGCACGTTCAACGTAGAATTCACGACTTCTTCTCCCCCACCGAACAAACGGATACTTATCAAATCGACAAATCATTGGAAGCGTTTCGCGACGGCGGGCTGTTTGGCAAAGGTCCGGGCGAAGGATCGATTAAAGGTCAGTTGCCTGACGCACACGCGGACTTTGTTTACGCTGTAATTGGTGAAGAATTCGGCCTTATCGCCTGCGTTCTTTTGCTGGGTGTGATTATGTTCGTTGTGTATCGGGCTGTTAAACACATGTCGGCAGAGCGGGACTTATTCATCGCCTTGGCGATTGGTGGTATTGCCACGCAGTTTTTGGTTCAAAACACCATTAACATGGCAACATCGCTGAACCTTATTCCAACCAAAGGCATGACCATGCCATTTGTGTCATATGGTGGCTCGTCATTGTTAGCGTCAGCATTCATGATGGGCGCGCTGTTGGCCTTCACCCGAAAACGAAGCGCCTAACCAAATAAATAGGATTTATGAAATTGCCTAAAAACAATCAGCAAAAACGTTTCATTTTGGCTGCTGGCGGTACTGGCGGCCACGTGTTTCCGGCCTTGGCTTTATATGCGCAAATGAAACAGGCGGGTCACGAAGTTCTGTTCTGTACAGACACACGTGGCAAAACCTATCTAAGCCACCTGCCTGCTGACATGGTTAAAATAATTCCGTCTGGCGGATTGGTGACGGGTTCTCCTTTGGCGAAGGTGCGTGGCTTGTTAAGGCTGGCCAAAGGTTATCTTGCATCCAGACGGGTCATCAGCAAATTTAAACCCCAAGCCGTTGTCGGTTTTGGTGGATATCCATCAGCACCACCCTTAATAGCGGCACAGCACAAGGGTGTGTGCACTGTTTTGCACGAACAAAACTCCGTCATGGGAAAGGCAAACAGGTTGATCGCCAAGGATGCGTCGGCTGTTGCAACCTCATTTGAGACCACAATTGGCGCACCTGAAAAATCTATCCACACGGGAAACCCTGTGCGTTCAGACATTGAAGCCGTGGGCGCGGCAGAATTTGTTGCCCCAACCAGCAAAGACAAAATTCGTGTCTTGGTTATTGGTGGCAGTTTGGGTGCAGCCTTTTTGTCCAAAACCATTCCAGCTGCTTTAAGTGCATTACCAGCTGAAACCCGAGCTCGTTTGCTGGTTAAGCAACAGGCTAGGGGCGAAGATTTGAAGCATGTCGAAGAAGCCTACCCCAAAGCTGGAATCGATGCAGAGGTCTTGCCGTTCATTGATGATGTCGCCGGCTCTTTAGCAGAATGCCATTTGGTCATTTGCAGGGCGGGTGCAACGTCTGTTGCAGAAATCGCCGCTGCAGGACGCCCAGCTATATTCGTACCGCTGGATATACATGCGGATCGCCATCAAGTTATCAACGCAGAGTCGTTGGCGAACCAAGGTGCGGCTTGGGTGCAACCCCAATCAGAAACTTCGCCCGAGATATTGACAAAACTTATCGCTGGCTTGATTGAAAACCCCAACACGTTACAAGAAGTGGCAAATAAAGCTAAATCTTTAGCCAAGACAGAATCTGCAAAAGCTTTGCATGATTTGACCTTATCAATTTCTGATTAGTGGAACAA
>JBMYWL010000178.1:0-4016 GCA_049607365.1 Alphaproteobacteria bacterium
TTGGAGAGCTTTTTTGCTATTCCAATGATTGGAGCGGTGTTACACACTGTAAATGTGCGTCTTTCGCCCGAACAAATCTTATACACGATAAACCATGCTGAAGATGACGCGATACTTGTGCATTCCGACTTTTTGCCGCTCATCAGTCAAATACAAGATCGAATTGAAAAGCCAACCAAGTTCATTGTTTTAGATGATGAAGGGGAATCCGACTTTATAAGCCTTTCTGCAAAACACACCTTCTGTGGTGAGTATGAAAACTTGCGTTCCAAGCAATCAACAACGTTTGAGTTTCCTGATTTTGATGAAAACACCTTAGCCACAACATTTTACACCACTGGAACGACAGGTGACCCTAAAGGCGTGGCCTATAGCCACCGTCAACTCGTGCTCCACACTATGAGCCTGCTGGGTGGTTTTTCTTTATCTGAATTTAGCAACAGGTTTCATAGTGGAGATGTTTACATGCCCACGACCCCATTGTTTCACGTGCACGGTTGGGGCTTTCCTTATGCTGCAACACTAGCTGGCATAAAGCAAGTATATCCAGGTCGCTATGAGCCGAAGAAACTGCTCAGTCTGATACAAAAGCATGATGTTACCTTTACGCACTGCGTACCGACAATTTTGCAAATGCTGTTGGCAGTAGAGGAAGAGACACCAACTGACCTGTCAGGTTTAAAAGTTATTATAGGTGGTTCAGCTTTGTCGGAAGGGCTGGCCAAGGCAGCACTTGATAGAGGAATAAATGTATTTGCAGCTTACGGCATGTCGGAAACTTGCCCGGTACTGACCACGGTGGAACTGACGCCCGAACAATCAGACATTTCAGCACGCACAAAAACAGGCAAGCCGGTTCCTATGGTTGAGATTAGAATTGCCGATGAAAACATGAATTTTATGCCGCAGGACGGTAAAACAACGGGTGAGATTGTTGCCAGAAGTCCGTGGCTAACCAAAGGATACGTTAAAAACGTCGAAGCAACCGAGGCGCTGTGGAAAGGTGGATACCTTCACACAGGTGATGTTGGTTTCATGGAGCCTGATGGAACGCTCGTTATAACGGATCGCTTGAAAGACGTGATTAAATCAGGTGGCGAGTGGATTTCATCCCTAGAGCTGGAAAACACAGTTTCCAAATGCGCTGGTGTAAAAGAGGTTGCCGCGATAGGTTTGCCAGACGACAAATGGGGCGAACGTCCACTTATCGCTGTGGTTGGGGAAGCCACTGACGAAGAAATTCGCCAATTGCTGAAGGCAGAAATTGATTGTGGTCAACTTTCCAAGTGGGCAATGCCTGAACAAATTAAATTTGTTCAGGAAATACCAAAAACTAGTGTAGGCAAAATTGATAAGAAGGCCTTGAGGTTAATTTACACCTAACTTGCGTAGTCGCAGGCTTCTTCGTCCAAAATCGCTTTTAGCTCTGACAAGAAACGATCTGCTTGAGATGGATAGGTTTCAAGCTCACTCGCTGTCTTCTCTGCAATTTCGTGAGGGATCGTACGCAACTTCATGCCTGTTTGAAGCGCGCGAATGTAATTCGAAACAGCACGTTCGAAGTAATACAGGTTATTAAAGGCTTCTGCTACGTTCTCGCCCATCACAAGAACACCGTGGTTGCCCATGACCATGACCTTTTTCTTTGGATCATGAAGCATGGCCGCGCAACGGGTGCCTTCTTCTTCAAAAGCCAATCCACCATATTCTTCATCTATGACAATGCGGTTGTAAAACATGCAGGCGTTTTGGTCGATCGGCGGCAAATTTGAATCTGCAAGGCTCGCTAGAACAGTTGCATATATGGAGTGTACGTGCATCACGCATCTGGCGTGCTTTACTTCGCGGTGAATTGACCCGTGAAGGCCCCAAGCCGTGGGGTCTGGCGCATTGGGTGCGTTCATTGTTTCCGGGTCTTCAGCGTCAATCAGCAAAAGGTCAGAAGCTTTTATGCGCGCAAAGTGCATTTGGTTCGGGTTCATTAAGAACTTGGTTCCAGACTCATTCACCGCGAGTGAAAAGTGGTTGGCGACGCCTTCGTGCATGTCAAAACGTTCAGTCCAACGAAATGTCGCAGCTAGATCAGTGCGTTCTTGCCAATGGCTTATGTTTTGACGCTCAGGGTTTTCTATAGCTTCAGACATCAGGACTCCTTTACATTGGGCGTTTTGTTATAATTTGAGCTATAAAGGTAAGCTCTGTCGCTTGAAAGCAAAATTACAGGAACAACCCATCACAGGTTAGGATTTGAGTGAGGCGATGATCAGCGTTAAAAAACTTCCAACCAATGTCGGGCCTGCTGGTTGGAACGAAATGATACCCCCGCAAGCCACACCGAAAATTTGCGATGCGGCTTATAAAACGGACTTCGCGGTTATTGGCGGTGGCTACGCTGGCATTGCTGCTGCAAGGCGCTTGGCTCAATTAGAACCCAATGCGAAAATCATCGTATTGGAAGCTCAGCGCATCGGGCAAGGACCAGCGGGACGAAACTCCGGCTTTATGATTGATCTGCCGCACGTTCTAAGCTCCCACAACTACGGTTCAGGTCTTGAAGCGGATAAGCTGCAAATCCAGATGAACCGTGAAGCAATTCAGTTCGCGCTCGAAGCAAAAGATCAGTTAAAATTGCCAGACCATGTTATCGCTCAAGACGGTAAAACAAATGCGGCCATCACCGAGAAAGCATATGAACAAAACGTAGGATTTCAAAATCATCTAAAAGCGCTGGGTGAGGCATCTGAACAATTGGATGCACAGCAAATGCGGGAAATGACTGGCTCAAGCTTCTATACCTCGGGTTTATACACACCAGGAACGGTTATGGTTCAACCAGCGGCCTATATTCGTGCGCTCGCTGACAACCTACCCGATCATGTTACAGTGTATGAGGCTTCACCTGTTGTTAGCATGGAAAGGCAGGGTTCAAACTGGCTACTGAAAACACCTGAAGGGCAGGTGTCGGCAGGAAGAGTCATTCTTGCAACCAATGGTCATGCTCAGAGTTTTGGGTTTTATAAACAGCGCTTTGTGCATCTTATATTGTACGCTTCGCTTAGTCGGTTGCTGACCCAAGATGAAATTTGCCTTATGGGTGGGCAATCAAGGTGGGGCGTGACACCATCTGACCCCATGGGTTCATCTGTTCGACGAGTTGATAGCCCTGACGGCGTACGTATTTTAATGCGGAACTCGGCAAGCTATGAACCATCGAAGGTCGGTGATGTATCAAAAGTCGCGAAACTAGCCAACAGACACAGGCACAGCATTTCCAAGCGCTGGCCCAAACTAGAAAATCTTGAATTGGAGTATTCTTGGGGCGGCAATTTGTGCCTAAGTCGAAACGACGCCCAAGCTTTTGGCGAAGTTGACACCAACCTAATCTCTGCTTGCTGTCAAAATGGACTTGGTACAAGCAGGGGCACATTTGCCGGAATGATGGCGGCGGAGTTGGCTTTAGGCAACACAGACAATGTAATGTTGAACGAGCTGCTCAAGCAGCCGATGCCTTCAAAAATTCCACCAGAACCTTTTGCCTCCATAGGTGCAAAGAGCATTATGGCGTATAAGCAGTGGAAAGCTAGATCAGAACTTTGACAAAATTGGTGGTCTTGTCGATGAACATAAGATAGACGTTCACGCAAAGATTTGAGTGAAATTCATTAAGGAAGATCAATGACGGTTATTGCACTTACTGGCGCAGCAGGGCGTTTGGGTTCATATTTGCGCGAACCTTTGGCGAAAATGGCAACAAAGCTCATCTCGACAGATATGGTCGATGACTTGGGTAAACTCTACGAAGGCGAGGAGTATCGCAAAGCGGACCTAGCAGACCGCGCTGAAATGGACGCTGCACTTAAAGGCGCTGATGTGGTTGTACATTTTGGTGCGTTTGTTGATGAAGGCCCATTCGAAAAATTGTGGGGACCAAATTTTATGGGCTCTTACAACGTTTTTGAGTCTGCTTATCAGCAGGGTGCAAAACGTGTAGTTTACGCTAGTTCGATCCACGCCGT
>JBMYWL010000179.1:0-3982 GCA_049607365.1 Alphaproteobacteria bacterium
AACTTCCTTTGTCATAATCAAATGCATCTGTGGGTCAGCAATTTCCATGAATGCTTCAAAAGCACCTAGCAAATTCAAATCCATCAGACCGACATTCTCAGCTGCAAAGGTCCCCAACAAAAGGTCGACCTCTTTTGTTCCTCGGTGGGTCGCGCGCCAAAGCAAACGTTTTCTAATATTTTTTATTTCTGTTTCATTCATATTTTTACTGTACGATCCAGCTAAAGCATTTCATTAGATTTGCACCTTTTTCTTACTCTAAGCTTTTATTCGTATCAATGCGCCCAGAAATTCTTTTTCCACTCTTTAAAGAAGTCAAAAACTTAAAAGGTATCGGTCCACGATATGCTGCACTGATCGAAAAATTGTGTGGCCCAAAAGCGCTCGACCTCGTTTGGCACTTACCAACACATTTTTTGTACCGAAATTTAAGAGATGAAATCGATGCTTTAAGGGACGGTGAGATTGCCACACTTGAATTAACAACGCATGCTCATCAAGCTCCGCCCCCTGGCAAGCGAAACGTTCCTTATCGGGTAATTTGCAACGATGGCATGAAGTCAATTGATCTAATCTACTTCCATGCCCGTGGAGACTATCTGCAAAATTTGTTGCCCGTGGGGGAGAAGCGACTAGTAAGCGGCCAAATCGAATGGCGCAATGGCAATTGGCAAATGACCCATCCAGATTATGTCGTGACACATGATCAGGTTGATACAATCCCGGCAATTGAACCTGTTTATCCCCTAACCGCCGGATTGCCCGCGAAGGTCATGCGCAAATCCGTTGCGACTTCATTGAAGTTAGCACCTACCTTGCCTGAGTGGCTCGACCAACAACAAATTTCGAACGAGCACTGGATGCCATGGCTTGATGCCCTTCAAATTGTTCATCTGGGTCATGAAGACGGCTTGATGAGCAAACGTGCGCGAAACAGATTAGCGTTTGATGAATTGTTGGCCAATCAGCTTGGTTTGATCATCGCCCGCGAAAACATGAAGAAACAGGCTGGCTTTGAATATGATGCGAAAACTGACTTCATTGAAAAGCTGATTAAATCTCTACCTTTCGAGCCAACCGTTGATCAAAAACAAGCGTTTGACGAAATCAGCAACGATTTACAATCAAATTTCCGCATGTCGCGTCTGCTTCAGGGAGATGTAGGTAGTGGCAAGACACTCGTGGCCCTATTGGCAATGACCGTTGCTGTTGGTAACGGAAAACAAGCTGCGTTAATGGCGCCGACTGATCTATTGGCCAGGCAGCATCTTCTTAGCTTGAAAGCTTTGGCCGAGCCCATCGGGCTAAACATACAACTGTTGACGGGAAAAATCCCCGCTGCCCAAGCCAGAGCAGTTCGCGAACAATTAGCCGCGGGTGAAATAGACATAATCGTTGGTACTCATGCTTTATATCAAGAAAGTGTCTCTTACAAAGATCTTGGTTTGATTATCATTGATGAACAACACAGATTTGGTGTTGAACAAAGGCAAACGCTGCAGCTTAAGGGCAAACAAACCGAGCTGTTGTCCATGACTGCGACGCCAATTCCAAGAACTTTGGCCATGACTCAATATGGTGACATGGATGTAAGCCGCATCTTAAACAAACCTGCGGGCAGAAAAGAAATCACCACCGGTAAAGCGGCATTGGAATCCCTGGAAAGCGTTTTAACGCGGTTGAAAAACGCGCTTGATAAAGACCCTGAACTTCAAGTTTATTGGGTTTGTCCGTTGGTTGAGGAATCTGAAAAGCTAGATTTGATAGCGGCAGAATACCGTCGTGCGGATCTTGAGTCCTATTTCGGAGAAGGTGCGACCGCACTTGTTCACGGGCAAATGCCACAAGTTGATAAAGAAGCAGCTATGGAGCGCTTCGTCGAAAACAAAGCCCGCATTTTAGTTGCAACAACCGTAATTGAAGTCGGTGTCGATGTTCCCAACGCCTCAATAATGGTTATTGAACAGGCAGAACGTTTTGGCTTGGCGCAGATGCATCAGCTTCGTGGTCGGGTTGGGCGCGGAAGTAAAGCTTCTTCATGTTTGCTAATGTACAAAAGCCCACTGAGTAAAACTGCTGCTGCGAAAATAGGTATTCTTCTTGAAACTAACGACGGTTTCAAAATTGCCGAAGAAGATTTAAGGCTTCGTGGAATTGGCGAAGTATTGGGTACGAAGCAAACTGGTGTTCCAAATTTTAAAATTGCGGATTTGGAAAACGATACTTCATTGATGGAAAACGCTCGAAGGTATGCTGAGCTTCTCATGAACAGAGCATCACAGCAACCGGTTAACTTACCCGACGCTGTAAAAACGCTACTATACTTATTTGAAAAAGATCAGGCTCTGAAATTCAGACGAGCCTGATTATGTTTGGGTGAAACTTAGTCAACTTCTGCAGCATAAACACCAGCGTTTGTGCCAGTCATGTCTGCATTTATTGTCATCGCGCCACCAACCAGAGTACCTAAAAGAGCAAAGCCTAATAGAGCTGCAATACGAATCATCTGGAAAGTCCTTTTGGGCTTCAGCCCCGTTTTTAAAATCTGACGCGACAATCCATCAAATCAAAAATACATTCAACCTTAGTTCTTCCCCGAATAGACATAGGTGACGTCCGTATTTCAACACTATGGTAGGCATGCCTCAAAACGGGGGTTTTCGAGCTGTATTTCGAGAAAAACGACGTTTTCTGTGTCTTATTTGTCGCCTTCTTCATTTTCTGGGACAACGATTCCGGATGAGACAACCATTTTCACCCCTTCTTCAATTGTCATATCCAACTCTCGAACGTCATTTCTGGGAATTAACAGAAAGAATCCAGAAGTAGGGTTTGGAGTCGTTGGTAAAAACACACTCACAACATCTTCGTTCATACCCTCTTTGACTATAGCCGCAGTTTCGCCAGCCAAAAACGCAATTGCCCAAACACCTTTACGTGGGTATTCGATCAAAACTACTTTTCTAAATGAAGATGATCTGCTTGCTAACACCGTGTCAAAGATCTGTTTCACGGTTTTGTATATGTTTGAAATGACCGGAACGCGCGCCAAAATACGTTCAAAGAATCCGATAGTCATTCGCCCAACCAGATTGGCCGTCAGAAACCCGATAATCACCAGCGCCAAAAACACAACGATCAAGCCGAGACCCGGAAAGGCAAACGGCAAATAGGTGTCTAACAACCAAGATTTTGGAATCCAGTTGCGAACGAAACGATCAAAAAAACCAATGACGTTTACAACGAGCCAACCAGTCACAATGACTGGCGCACTAACCAGCACGCCCGCGAAGAAATAGTTTCTTATGCGATATGTTATGACCCGACGTTTAGGAGACCTCTTAGTCTTTGCCATCTCAAACCCACTCCAACATTGACCCAATCATTGGCGAAACACCAAACATTAGCAACACGAAAAAACGAATGTGATACCTATGTGGGCCAGCTACAAGTCAAAAATGTGGAGGGATTGCTAAAACGTCAATTCTTTACAAAGTTAGGGCTTATAGGTCGTGTCGTATGTTGTTTTATTGCCTGACATAAGACCCAAAAAGAACTGCGTGGCCTTCTCACTATTCTTGGAACACCAACGGTTAAAGTCAGCGGGCCCTGTTGCGGCCAAATAATCTTCAGCTTTTTTAATTGCGTGAAGACGCATTTGCCGGAATTGCTTCATGGTCACCAAGTTACTTGCCAAAAATCGCTTTCTTGAAATTTCATAGCCTTTTCTAACCGACCATGAATCTTGACCGCAGAATTCTGTAATGGTGAAACGATCAACAATTACCTGCACATCTCGTGCAGCTTGCGCACGTGTATAAGTGTCTGATGCACTGGCTTTTTCGGTGACTAAATTCAGTCCTGTTAATCCTGCTGTGCCCAATCCCAATACGAAAACAGCTGCCAAAACTGGCTTAAACAGAACTTTGTTCTTCTTTTTATTTTTTTTATTTTTTTGTGGCTTAGACAAGATCTTCTGCCC
>JBMYWL010000180.1:0-3973 GCA_049607365.1 Alphaproteobacteria bacterium
ACGGTTGCCATAGTCCGAAAGTCCAAGTGATGCGGCTGGCACTTTGCCGCTTCGACCTTTGCGGATTGGTTCGATTGATCCAAACATTTTGACGGCTAGGGCTTTGGTGCGTTTTCGTCGCCCGTTGGTGCTTAACAGGTATTTTCTAAGCTCTGTTTTCGTCTGCTTTTGCAGCGTCTTCCCGTGTAGTGTTAACGCTTCGTAGACGTCAGGGATTTGTGCCTGTAACGCGTGAAGTTTGGACAATGCCAGCGCACGGGAAAAATTCTCACGTAATCCATTAGCTACACCTTTCCCGCGTCTCGGTGTGCGGATCGCAATGACGTTTTGCCGTGGGAAAAATCTGACTTTGTGCTGTATTCCGTGCGTCATGCTGATTGCAGGGGCGGCGTGTTCGTCCAGTCCTGCGGCATGTAAAAACCGTAAATGTTTGAGGTGTCTTTGCTCGATGCTATGAGGTGAAATTTTCAGCTCATCAAAGTGAATTGCGGCGTGTAGTGTTAACGCGTCATCGTCGCTACTTTTTACCCGTCTAGCTGGCTTTTTGTCTGGTTTGTTGCCCCCCTTCGATCTTGGCTCTGACGGTTGGAATTTGTCAGGGATTGGGGGCATGGTTTCGGGTGGTGGTTTGCGCGGTGCGGGTGGTGTTTTTATCGCCGCTTTTTTTGGCTCTGGCGCGTCGATACTTAGACCGTTCAAAAACGCTTCGCGGGTTTCTGCGTAAACTTCTTTCGGGGTTTTATCGTCGGGTAAATCAACCGTGCCCGTGCTTGGATCAAGCGGGGCGATATAGACGTTATCTGTTTTTACCTTTCCGCCAGCTCGCCAGCTCCATTGTAAATACAAATAGGGACGCCCCTTGATCGTCTTTGTGACATAGTAGGTCATTTAGAGGCTGCCCTATTTGTTATTTATTCATTGAGGTTCCAACCCTCAGAAAGCACTTTTATCAACTTCTTTTGCCGTTTCTTCACTGCGGATGGTGACCAACTGGTTTCCTTGATGACTTGAGTTGTGAGTGCATAGGATGAAACATTTTGGCTCCCAACAAAATAAGCGTCACACTTTGTTTGAAAATCGAAATTGCTCGCTTTCGAATTTCGTCCACGATTTAGTGGTACGAGATTGGCGATGCGGTGTAACCATTTGTTGCGATCTTCTTCGTCAGACCATTCCTCTAACCAAGGGCTGTCTTCGTTAATGGTTTGCGGTAGTACATGCTCGATCGTCAAAACGCGTGGGTCATACGTGGCACCACCGTCCTTTAAAAAGCTGTCTAATCGTAAAATGATATAGTTACGTTTCCGTGCGGGAAGTCGATAAATTTCACCGTTGAGAGACGCTTTAAATTCTTTGATTTCTTCTGGCGTAAGCTCTAAGGCTTCGATGTCCTCAGTGACAGCTCCATCCTCTATTTCTTCAATGATATCTGCAAAGCGGTCAATTCGTTGATTTACGTTTATACGGCATGCCAGCATGTAAGCGGCAAGTCGTTCCAGCTTGATGAAAAAATCTGCTACATCATCTTGGCTATTATCAGGCTTCGCTAATAGAGCGAGTGCGGGAGGTATCCAATCTGAAAATTCAATACGGTTGAGCCATGTGAGGCTGCTATTGACGATTTCTGCTTTGCTGGATGCTTGGTAATTTGCGTTTTGAACTGCTTGAAACGCTTGGGCATGTGGCTCTAATACGTCACGAATAAACGCTTCTGGCTCTGGATATTCAGGTAGAACGTGAAGCCTAAAATCTTCCAGCAATGTTTTGCGAGCCTTTTCTTTTATGTGGATCATTCGGATATGAGAGAACAATTCGTTGAACCCCTCACGTCCAAGGTCGGCTTCCATTTGCTCCCACTCGCCAGTTAGTTCATCAGCGTCCTCATCGTTCATACCGCCAGTGTAATCTGCCTTTAAAATGTCGGTCGCTTGAAGCTGTAACCCACGGCTATTCATAACGGAAAACACCCGATAGGCACTTTCTCTGTTGGGCGTGGTTACAGCCACTAAAAAGCATCGTTTGGTCAGAAACTGAATGAATTTTTTGAGTGCTGCTTCATTCGTGCCAAACGCTTCTTGAATGGCTTTCTGAAAGTAGAGTGCATTTCCTCTAATGTTTTTTTGAGCTTCATTCCCAACTTGCTCGGGGTCAATCGTGGATAGCTTGGAAATTTTTCCGTCTTGAATATATTTGCGAAAAAACTTCGCGTCTCGCCGCCGTAAAGATAGGCGCGGTTTTGCGTCAATTTCTTGTGTCCAATCGCCCTCTTCTAGAATGTAATCCCAGACTTTTCCTGCTGCCTTATTTGGCATCGCATCTGCGAGAGCTGCGAACAAAATGGTCAACGTGGTCAAACGTTGCTGTCCATCAATGACCTCGGATATTGGATCATTTTCGGATTTAATAAGTACGACACTCCCTAAAAAGTATCCGTCTTCGTTATCCTCATTTGCAAAGGATAGTAGATCGGCGAGAAGCGCCTTTGATTGTTCCTCGCCCCACGCATAAGGGCGCTGATAGGCAGGAATTGAAAATTGAAAATCAGAGCTGAAAATTTTTGAAAGCGGATATTCTGCACCGCTAATTTTTTTTGTCATATTTTGTATCCATTCATTAAATTGGCAATGCTCCACACTCCAAATTAGGTGTTTTGGAACTTCCTGTAATTGTTAGGGCGTTGGGGAAAATAATACTTATCGTATTCTCGTTTCATTTTGCAAACGTATCATTTCTGCGATGTGTTCTTGTTCTCGCTGTTGCTCCAAAGCAAAATCATCTGCACGTTTTTGTTGTTCTGCCGCTATGCGATTTTGCTCATAGACCTTATTTCTAGCGTCGCTCTCTCTATCGCTTTTTCTTCGTCTAGCACGTTTGATTAAGATTGACGGAATGCGAAGCGGAAAGAAAACCACTTTGAAAAGTGGCTCTAAAATACGACCTAAAAACTCAACATAAAGCACTCGCCAAAGGATAGAAAAAAGCCCCTTAGCAAAGACAAATCCGATAAAGATCAAGAACAGTTTAAAAGCTACGCTGGGTAGGTCTGCCGTGCCGATATGCGTTAAATCGTACCAGAGGTCAGAGAACCAATATTGAATATCGTAGCCCGACATTTACTGCCACGCCACAACGTCAGTGACTTTCTCGGCTTCGGCGCAAAAGCTATCAGATGGTATTCTTCCCGAACTCTTCCAACTTGCCAATGTGTCATCAGCTTGAGCTTGATTGATTGTGGCAACTGACACAGCCAGCCAGCCATTCAGGGTTTTGTACACTCTAGCCAAGCGTCGGTTCGGAACATTCTTAATAATATAAGATCGTGCCTCACCGATTGTTCGTTTGGAAGATACGATAACTGCACATTGGTTTGTGCCAATATTGCGTCTCACACTTGCTGATATTGCGCGTTCTGCTGGCTTAACCGTAGCCATTGAAACATTATTAACGGCAAAAATTTCTGAGCTGTGTTCGCCTTTACTGTTAAGCCACAAGACTTTTCCACCCCGTGATACTGGGGTGCGACAATCATATTCTGCCCAATCGTCGAGCTTAAAACAGACACGACCTTCACTGATATAATATCGCCCGTTTTTACGAATACCTGAACTATATTGAAAAGTTGTTGTTCCGTTGGTGCGTAGCCATGCGTACCAAGGCTTGCCACTGGAAACTAAGCGTCCATTGATGGTCTTACCCAGCCACGTTTCGGGGCGCAGTAGGTTTACTGTTTGGGTTGTTGTTGCTGTAGCTTTGGGTGCTGGCTGACTTGGTGCGACACTGCCACTTTGGAAAAAGTCGTCAAGTGGGTCGTCTGGTTTTGTATTCGGACCGCATTGTTTTGCAGCACTTTCAACAAGGTATTTTAAGGCTTCGCCAAATCTTCCAAGGATTTTCATCCCTTCTTCATATTCCGCGCTAAGTAATTTTGCTTCGACCAAAGGTGTCTGAAACCAATTCTGGTTCGTATCGTTTC
>JBMYWL010000181.1:0-3972 GCA_049607365.1 Alphaproteobacteria bacterium
CAAGAAACTTATGATCAGCATTTTGGGGTTGCCACAGCTGGCCACCCGGAAGCTCAATCGACACAGGTGCATCAGCGACCAACTGATCCGGTCTGTACCCAGAACTGAAAGCAGCCGAATAAGTTAAAGGCTTTATGGTTGAGCCCGGCTGTCTGTAGGCTTGAGCGGCACGGTTAAACTTTGACACCTTATAATCATAGCCACCAGCCGTCGCAACAATAGCACCAGTGTTGGCGTTCACCGCCACGACACCGCCCGACACCTTTGGCACCTGACGAACGAAACAGGCATCATTACCGTCAAACTCAACATATATGTGTTCATTCACACGGAAATTTGAACTGACCGAGCCTTCAACCGGATGGTTACCTGCCGCATAAACCGAAGCGCTACAGGTATCGCCCGTCGAGAGGGAAAGTTGCAGCGATTTGCGTCCGGTTTCTGTAATTTTTGCCAAATCCCAGTTTTTAAGTTTCAGCGCGTCAGATTTCTTTCGCTTCCAGCTTCCGCGGTGTGTGTAAATACTATCAATTGCTTCCAAGCCCGCGCTTAAACTGTATTCCATTTGTTGTTGAAGCAAATCGTTACGCTCGACAACGACCCTGAAACCACCACGTTGCAGTTTTTCTTCACCCAACATATCCGCCAGATCTCGACGAACCAAATCTTCGTAATACGTATCAAGAGAGGTTGTTCGCTTTTTGTAAGCAACAAATCCGATTGGCATTTGGGTTGATTGCGCGAGCTCATCTTTATCTAAAAAGCCGTTCTCTGACATCTCCTGCAAAACCCAGTTGCGGCGTTGTAAAAGGCGCTCCGCATTGGCAGATTTTGAGTAAGACCCCGGCGCTTTAATCATAGAGGCTAAAGTCGCAGCCTCTGCCGAAGTCAGGTCATCAATGTGTTTGTTGTAATAGGTTTTCGCGGCGATTTTCATGCCATAGGCACCACGACCCATGTAAATTTCGTTCAGGTAAAGTTCCAAAATCCGGGATTTACCCAGGATTTTCTCCATGCGCTTGGCAACGATCAACTCGCGCGCCTTACGCTTAAGTGAACGCTCTGAGCCAACAAAAACCAGCTTGGAAATTTGCTGGCTTATGGTCGAGCCACCAATCAAGCGTTGGCCATTTGCCGATTTCGCAAAATTCTGGAAACTCGCGCGGGCAAGCGCCCTGTTGTCTACACCATCATGGGTCCAAAAGTTCTTGTCTTCCGCGGATAAAACTGCGTCAATTAGTACGGTTGGAAAGTCTTCGAAGTCCGCCCACTCGCGGTTTTGTCGACCCAGCACAAAGAGTTCTTCGCCGTACTGGTTTTCAACATAAACGTTAGACGTCGGCTGGTAAGAAAGTAGCCGTTGGTCTGTTGGTAAATCGTTGCCAAGACCAAGTATCGACATGGTCACCAACGAAAACAGTTCTAACATAGGCCAAAGCCTTCCAATGCATTTTTTTGCGTGAGAGCTATAGATAAGATTTTATCTATGTCTGGCAAGATCATAGCAGATCAAATTTGAACATTAGCTGAATGTAGTTGTTAACAGGTTACGAACCACATTCCTAAACACAATACACCCTGTAGCGTGTGCGAAATAGAAATAGATTTAAATTGCGTGTATCATTTGGGTAACAAATGAAGAATTTATGCAAAAATTTTATGTCGACGTAGATTGAACCCTGTACCGAAGTACAGGGTTCGAATGCAACACGGGAAGTTCGAAACTTTCTACTTCATCAGATCCTTCAGGATATAGCCAGCAATCATCGCGTGAACTTCTGCCCTATCCGTTCCTATTGGGTCCGTACACACAGGGTCATCTTTTTCCATTTCCAGAATTTTGGCACCCGCTGACTTACAAACGGGAAGTGCAGTGAAATGAATGGCGTTGTCGATCACGTTAACCGATGCGGTCGGAACCAAAGCCCCAAAACCGCTTGCGCTAAAATCTGTCGCTGTCATACGGGTTTCACCTGCGCCCAAGCCGATCAATCGTACATTTGGAATTGGGTCGGACACATCCTTTTTCTGAATTCCCCATGTCAAGCCTGGGTCGATTGCCACCACATGAGTAACACGGTCATCCGCGTAGCTGGCGTTCCAGGTAGGTGCATCTATCTCTGTTAGCCCCACAGCCTGATCCAGCATTTTATCGCAATAGGTCGAGGCGTCTTGAAACAATTGGCAATGCGCAACAAACCCTTGGTGATTACCTTTCACTCCGCCCAAAGACAGGGCCGTCCAGCCACCATATGAAAAGCCAGCTGCCATCACACGAGCTTGGTCAATTTTTCCCGCAAACTCTTTGTCATTTTCGATCTCATCAAGAATTTGGCTGAGGTCCTGCGCGCGGCTCCAGTGTTTCACACCTTTGGACAAATCAAAATCACCCCAAGACGTGTTCGGGTGACGGACACCCGCGACCACAACACCTTCCTTTACAAGCGCTTCAGCGAGCCAAGCCATGGATCGATATCCCCCGCCCATGCCGTGGCTCAGCAGCACCAAAGGAAACTCACCGCGTTTTACGGGTGCATTTTCCGAAACCTCAAAACCCTTAAACACAGGGTTCTCAGCGAACAAGCGTTGATTGATTTCTTGATTGGTCGGGTACCATATGACACCATCCACATTTTTACCGTGATGCTCTGCGTGAAACTTTATTTGCTTCATGCCGATTACGCCTTCCGCATCTGCAGCGGCTGGTGCGACAGTTCCAAACGCCATAAAAGCCAACAAGGTCAGCGCTGTTGTGGTAGGTTTTACATTCATCTTATTTCTCCTGATTTAGTGAATGCCTTTATCTTGCATCGACCGATTTAATTGACGTCCTAAAACAGAATTTAGGTCGCCAACATCCGGTTTTAGGAGGTATTAGAACCTATGTTTATATGGATTTAGGATGCTCCATGCCCAGCTTGCCCATTCCCATGATCAGCGCACTCGTTTTGAGCTTTTTGTTCGTCAACATCACCAGGTCAGAAAGACCAAACAAGGCCTTGGCCCTGCTGTTGTTTACCTGTGCTTTGCAAGGGTTGATAATTTCGTTGGCGCAACACTATGAAGTTGCTGTTTTCAAGCTGGTTCAGCCTGTCACCGCCACTTTCATTCCGCCTTTAACGTGGGTCGCGTTCCAAACCACCGCCATTCGGCGCATCAGAAAACACGATCTGTTACACACAGTTGGCCCACTGTTGGCATTAGCGTTTTTGACCTTCGCCCCTTATCTGTTAGATGTCCTAATTCCAATGGTATTTCTGGGCTATGGCATCACCATTTTAGGCACCACGCGTTTCGGTTCGAACGCCCTGCCAAACATGCGGTTGGAAGCTGGTGACCTGCCGATGCGCATCTGGTTGGCAATGGCCGCGGCCCTGATAGGCTCTGCTTTTAGTGACGTGCTAATCGTTGTCGCCATAAATCTTAATGCTGCATTCCTTCAAGTCTGGATCATAAGCCTTTATTCCAGCCTAAGCCTGTTGCTCATCGGTGGCTTAAGTGTTTCACGGGCGCTTGCGACAGACACCATCCCAATCGAAGAAATCACCGAACCGGAAATTTCATCGCATGACCTGCACATTATGGAGCTGTTGGAAGAACATATGCGTCAGAGTAAGCCCTATCTAAACCCTGACCTGACACTCGCTCAACTTTCTCGGAAAATACTAGTGCCAGCAAAACCTCTTTCGAGCGCCATAAATCGGGTAACCGGTGAAAACGTATCAAGATACATTAACTTAGCACGCATTAAGGCGGCACAAGCGGCGCTTATTCAGGGGGTAAGCATCACCACCACCACGTATGAGTCAGGCTTCAACACCAAGTCAAATTTCAATCGGGAGTTTCTGCGCATCACAGGGAAAAGCCCAAGCGATTGGTTAGACGCACAAAAGGCGGAGGTCAAAAAACCACCTTCCCCGGCTTGAATCATTCATCTCTGCACAAACGTTCAATAATTCGAAGGCGGAATTG
>JBMYWL010000182.1:0-3954 GCA_049607365.1 Alphaproteobacteria bacterium
TAGAGACGTTTTAATTAATCGGAGTTTCGATTTCTGTAATTAACTCGTTTTTAACAGGTGCTGACAAGGTCGCCAGCATAACACCGCTTATAACAACGGCCATCCAGAAGCCGCGTTTCAATCCAAAACGCTCGCCCAGAAATATCCACGCGGCGGTTGCTGTCACAGCTGAAAACGCAGAAAAACCAATTGTCGCGCCCACACGACCATCGCCAGCTGATCCAATTATAAATGCACCAATCGCTGACACCTCCAACACCGATTGCATGACGACAAACGGGATCATCTCTTTGCTTGGCCAAATCAATACGTTTGCTTTTTTAAGGTGCCAACCCAGCATGATTACAACGCCCACACAGGCAAACAAACGGTTCAGGTAGAGAGATTCCAAACTGCCCAAGGCATCACCTGATTCCTGCGCGAAGAAAAACCGAATGGAAACCATCGCACCAACTGATACGCCAAGCAGCGCTGTGGTGCGGATCCACTTCGCATCGTAAGAGGCCGTGGCTTCGTCCTCTGCGTTACGTCTGGCCAGCATAAACACGCCCAGAAACACGAATACGCCAGAGACAATCTGCATCCAAGTGAAGGGTTCACCTACAATTGCGTTAATTGCAATCAATATGATTGTGAACGTTGATGCAGCTGGCGACGCAACCGCAACTGGACCTCTGGCTAAGGCCAAATAAAGCAGAAACAGCACGACTAGGGTTAATATGCCCGAGCAAAACGCCGCAAACCAACCATAAATTATCAAGCTGTCGTCTAGCCCCGTTGGGACTTGCGGCCAAGTTCCAACAATCGCGAAATAGACAGTCATCGCAATGGCTGAAAGGCCCATGATGTACACAAACAGAGTGGTTGTTGAGGTCTTTTGCGCCGTAACTCGCGCGATGCAATCAGACACACCAATCAACAAAGCGCCGAACAAACCCCAGAAAACAGCAATCATGGACCAACCAAACTCAATATGTATCGAAGACAGAATGTATAACTGTCTCTGCTATATCCTATTGTCGGGTTAAGGACCAAGCAGATTTATAAGTAATCTGTTTCTCCTGCTGGGTCGTCAGTTGGACGAACCAAAAACGCCGTCGCTCCCTGACTTCCAGCAGTAAGATTAAAGGCTGTATCACCTGCTTGAATGTACAGAGTATCGCCCGTTCCAACTTCTTGGCTTATATCGCCAGATTGGAACATCAAGTTGCCCTCATTTACGATCAAAACCATATCCAAATCACTCGGGTGACCAACTTCAGCGTCTGCTTTGCCAATCCAGCGAAGTAGTCTGAAACCCGGGCGCTCACGAATGAAGGCCTGTTCCTGTTCGCCGATGATTATTTCGAATTCACCACCTTGATCTCTTTTAACGACAACCTTGCCGGCATCATCAATACGGTTTCGTGTGTGCATGGTTTTCATGTCACCTGAAACTGGTTCCATCGGCTGAACGCCCTCTGGCAAAGCTTGACCTGCTTTCGTGTCGATCAGCTGACCATTTTCCATCAAAACCAAACCGTGGTCTTTTGCTGCTTCCAGAACATGCGGTGCCCAAATAACGCCGCCGCCCGCATCATCGCCACCGAGAACTGCGAATATGAAGCCATAACCGTCCGGATTGTCATCAGTTGGTGCCGACATGTTTTTAAACCCACGGAACATGTGCGTCGGTAGTGATATTACATCACCTGGTTCCAATAGACACTCGCCCTCGTCCCCGTGCTCACCCCAATAAAAGCTCCAACTGCCACTGTGTATAATGAACACTTCAGCCGTATTGTGGGAATGCAGCGAGTTTGTGCATATGGCCGGTTGCGCAGCCGCACCGATGTTAAAACCCGGTTTTCTGTTTATGTGCACGTGTTGATCAGGGCTTTCGGAAACGCCACCACCAACAATCGTGTAATTTTCTTTTTGATCAGATCCAGGTGTGTGCGCATCGATAAAAGCCGTACGACAAGGAATATAATCTTTGTAGGCGACGTGTTCGATTTTCTGTGAAGACATAGTTCAACTTCCTAAAATTCTGATATTAACCAGCTGTCCAGCCGCCATCGACCAGCAAAGACGTACCTGTAACCAATCCACTTGCGGCAGATGCTAAAAAGACCACGGGGCCCATCATATCCTCAACTTCGCCCACACGGCCAAGTTTTATTTTCTGTTTTATCCAGTCGACACGGTCGGGGTTGTCGAATGTCTGTTCGGTCAAGGGTGTACGCACAAACGTCGGGCAAACTGTGTTGACCCGAATTCCCTTTGGCCCTAGTTCAATCGCCAACGACTTGGTCATGCCTTCAATCGCGTGCTTTGACGCACTATAAACGGTTCGATCGATACCGCCAACATGCGCCATTTGAGACGATACGTTAATAATTGACCCTTCAATACCCGCCTCTACCATGCCTTGAGCAACGGCTTGGGTCAGGAAATAGGCACCGCGTACGTTTATGTTCATTACAGCGTCATAGTCTTCAGCCACCGCATCAACCATGGCCGCATGTCGCGCATAACCGGCTGAATTCACTAGCACATGAAATGGCCCTGCCGCTTTAACCTTTGCAGCTGTGTCTTCTATGTCGCTGACATCAAAACTTAATGCTTCACCCGAAAGTCCTTCAGCATCCATCGCGTCAATTAGGTTCTTCAAGTTTTGCTTGTTTCTGGCTGCGCAAACAACATGAGCCCCTGCACGTGCCAGAGCAACCGCACAACCAAGGCCAATGCCACTTGATGCCCCCGCAACAAGCGCGCGCTTACCTTCGAGTGAAAAACTGGGTGTCATTGGTAATTTCATCGTACCTACCTACATTATTGCATGCGTATGCATTTATTATGCCTATCAGTGTTTGCTTTCCAATTCAACAGCCGTACGGCAACAAACCTAAATTTTCAATTCGCTTAACTCCATATGGCTCGCAACACCCGTGCTGTTAAAGTCTATTTGTATATGTCGGCCCTGAATCACGGGCTGAGGCACGGCTTTCGGCCACCACAAACAGATGTTCGTGCCACCAGCTTTTCGAACCGAGTCAAAAACTACGCCCTTATAAGCCATATTGTCATCAGCTTCCCAACGGTAATAGGCAGCAAATTTTTGTGACTGTGTATAATCGGTCAAATGATACAGCTCCGGCTTTTGCGGTCCCTCACCCCTTAAGTCAATGAGATCACAATCTATGTCACAGATTAACTCCCTCATTTGAATTGAGCAGGGAAAACCGCCTTTAGACGCTTTCAGGCGTCGGTGGTTGTGATATTGAACTTCAGATATTGCAGTTTGCAGGTTTAAGGCAGCGTACCATGCACCCATACGTGCATCGCTAAAACGTCCGCCAGCTTCATCTGCGTGCAAAAAAGCAGCCATAATGATGGACGCTGTATCTCCAGTTACATACTGATTTTCAGGCAGCAACTGCAAACGTTGACGCGGCAACGTCGCCCGTCCGCTGGTTGCCATTTCCAACTCAAACGCAAATCTTACATCTTCAGGTTCCAACCCATGAAGGTCGTCAAAAACGCCAATTGTTGGAAAGCGGCTATTTATCAGCCTGTGACACGTTGATTTCAGCTTTGTTAGTTTAATCGACTTCACTTCGCGCCACGCCACGCGTCTAAATACGACCGAAGGGCATATAACTGAGGGATGCCGCCGGATACGACGAATGTCAAAGGAGACTGTTCACCAAAAGGGTCATCGCTGTTTTCAGCCTTTAACCACCTATCTGCGTCTTCTTCTTTCAAGAATATCAACCGAATGGCTTTGTGAATGCCCAAAACGAGTGAAATGCGCTCGAATTGATCACGGGATAATGCCCCACCACTGCCCCGACGCCAGTTGTCATAAGTCGGCTTTGAAACACCACCTGCCAATGCCAACCGTTCTTTCACGGAAAGTTGCCAAGCGTTACAAACAGACACAAAAAGACGGATAGCAGATGCAGAGTTGGC
>JBMYWL010000183.1:0-3944 GCA_049607365.1 Alphaproteobacteria bacterium
CCAGCGATTCTGATTGTCTGTATTCAAGGAAAAGCTCACCATCTTCGGCACCTTTCAGGGCGTCTGCCACCATGCGTTCAGTGCTTGCTTTGTCCAGTTGCTCCCCATCAGAACTTTGGCCTGAATTTGAGTTTGAAAAGAACAGTTCATCGGTGGTTTGAAGGGCACTCATGGTGGTTTCCTAAAGATTCACAAGGTAGATTCACAGAAGACTTAGTCGCTGTAAGACTCGTTCAAAGCGTATATGTGGCGTTTAAACAAGCCCATGCCTATACAGAAACTTGGGCTAATGTGTGCAAACATGAAATTTAGACACGCAAATCCTAGGCAAAAAGTGGAAAAATCAGCTTTTTTGTGATGCACAAACCGCGTCTGAGGGTTGCGGGCTATCTGTGCTTGCTGGTTTTCTCTTTCGTGCACGCGCGGTCTCGGGTAGAAAGGATGCAATTATTTTGCACATTTTATTTGTTAAAGAACAAAAGATGAGAACTATGAGTCGCAGACTGTTTAAATCTATTGCCGCCAGCCCTGTAGTTGGGTCGGTCGCCGCATTCCTAACGTTGGTTCTAACGTCATCCCATGCTGTTGCGCAAACAGCTGGTGAGAACGCTGATCCGGTTTCTGGTCCTGTTCCGTGGGGCATGGGTTTTCAACCACCCGTAACACCGGTTATGGAAAATCTCGCTTGGTTCCACGATAACATTCTTTTGTGGTTGTGCATCGCCATCTCGGCATTTGTTTTGATTTTGCTGCTCGTCGTTGCTTTCCGTTTCCGTGAGAGCAAAAACCCGACACCGTCAATGACCACACACAATTCTGTGCTGGAAGTTGCATGGACTGCCATTCCGGCGTTGATCCTTATCGTGATTGCGTTTCCTTCATTCTCGTACCTTTATTACATGGACCGCGCGGAAGACGCTGACATGACTCTTAAGGTGACAGGTTACCAATGGTATTGGGGTTATGAATACCCCGATCACGGTGGTTTGGAATTTGAAGCCCGCATGATCCCATCTGGTGAAGAAACAACAACCCCACGCCTTTTGGGTACAGATAACGTTGTTGTGGTTCCCTCTGACACAACAGTTCGCGTTCTTGTAACGGCTGACCCAGATGATGTTTTGCACTCTTGGGCTATGCAGCCATTTGGTGTGAAGACAGACGCCGTACCTGGTCGTACGAACGAAACTTGGTTCCGTGTACCTGCTGACAAAGAAGGCTACTATTATGGCCAGTGTTCAGAGATTTGCGGAAAAGACCATTCGTTCATGCCGATCATGATGCAGGTCGTATCTAAAAAGAAATTTGAAGCTTGGACCCTTAAAGCCGCTGAAGAGCTGGCTCTTGGCAACCCAACCCCGAACCCGAATGCAATTGAAGCAACTGTACAATTGGCACAAGCAGCCGACGTAACAGTAGCTCCAACAGCTAACTAAGAAACAGGACTCATTACAATGGCAACTTCTTCAACTGTTGATCATCACGATGATCACTCACATGATCATGGGGATCACAAGCCGGGTTTTGTTGATCGCTGGCTGTTTTCGACCAACCACAAAGACATTGGTACGCTTTATCTGATCTTCTCGATCATTGCGGGCCTGATCGGTGGTGCAATCTCTGTTTATATGCGTGCAGAACTACAAGCACCTGGCATTCAGTTTATGTCTGGTGGTCAAGAGTGGAACGTTTGGATTACCGCACACGGCCTCATCATGGTCTTTTTCGTGGTTATGCCAGCGGTTATTGGTGGTTTTGGTAACTGGATCGTCCCATTGATGATCGGTGCGCCAGATATGGCCTTCCCACGCATGAACAACATCTCGTTCTGGTTGTTGGTTCCAGCATTCATGCTTTTGGTTGTTTCAACCTTCATTGATGGTGGTGCCGGAACGTCCTGGGTTATTTACCCGCCGCTTTCATCTTCAGTTGGCCACCCTGGTGCTGCTGTTGATATGGCCATTTTTGCGCTTCACCTTGCTGGTGCAAGTTCTATTTTGGGTGCGGTTAACTTCATCACGACAATTTTGAACATGCGTCAGCCGGGCATGACTTTCCACCGTATGCCACTATTCGTATGGGCTATGTTGGTAACTGCGTTCTTGTTGTTGTTGGCTGTTCCAGTACTCGGCGGCGCAATCACCATGCTATTGACGGACCGTAACTTTGACACAACCTTCTTCAAGCCTGAAGGCGGTGGCGACCCGATTTTGTTCCAGCACTTGTTCTGGTTCTTTGGTCACCCTGAAGTATATATCATGATTTTGCCGGGCTTCGGTATTGTCAGCCACATTATCTCAACTTTCTCCCGTAAGCCGATCTTTGGTTATCTTGGCATGGCCTACGCGATGGTTGGAATTGGCTTCGTTGGTTTCATCGTTTGGGCCCACCACATGTATTCGGTTGGCCTTGACGTTGATACGCGCGCTTACTTCACAGCGGCAACCATGGTCATTGCTGTACCAACTGGCATTAAAATCTTCTCGTGGATCGCAACAATGTGGGGTGGTTCAATCCGCTTTACAACGCCAATGTTGTTCTCGGTCGGTTTCATCTTCTTGTTCACCGTTGGCGGTGTAACAGGCGTTGTGCTTGCTAACGCATCTGTTGATATTCCATTGCACGATACATATTACGTGGTTGCACACTTCCACTACGTATTGTCGCTTGGTGCTGTCTTCTCAATCTTCGCGGGCTTTTACTATTGGTTTGGTAAAATGTCTGGTCGTTTGTTCCCTGAGTGGGCTGGTAAGCTTCACTTCTGGACATTCTTTATCGGCGTAAACTTGATCTTCTTCCCACAGCACTTCCTTGGTTTGCAGGGCATGCCACGTCGTTATGTTGACTACACAGACGCGTTTGAAGGCTGGCACTTTGTAAGTTCTATCGGCACGTACATTGGTTTTGCTTCGACTGTGTTCTTTGTCATCATGGCAATCTACGCACTGAAGAAAGGCGAAAAAGCTGCTGATAACTATTGGGGTGAAGGCGCAAACACACTTGAGTGGACTTTGTCATCGCCACCACCGTTCCACACGTTTGATGATATTCCAACGTACAAGCCAACGCCCGGAATTCATTAAAAGAATTCACTAGGGACTAGTTAATCAACTTCGCCGCCTTTTCATAAGCGAAGTGACAAACAAATAAAGAAGGGGGAAGGGTAAACCAGTAAGTGGTGAACCTTCCCCTTTTTCATTTATCCACTACCTCAGGGTTAGTTGCCATGACAACAGAGACACAGGTCGAAACCTTTAAAGACACGGACCCAAAAGACTACTGGGCTTTGTTGAAGCCACGCGTCATGTCATTGGTGGTCTTTACCGCAGCTGCTGGTCTGTGGGTGGCGCCGGGTGACATAAATCCGCTTATGGCGATTGTCGCTATTTTGGCGATCGCAACAAGCGCAGGTGCAGCGGGGGCCATAAACATGTGGTACGACCGCGACATCGACGCGATCATGAAGCGTACGGCGGAACGCCCTTTGCCCAAAGGGTTGATCGAGCCTGACAACGCCCTTGGTTTTGGCATTTTTTTGTCTCTTGCCTCTTTCATGGTCATGGGGCTTGCGACAAACTGGACCGCTGCCTTCATTCTTGCCGGTGCTAATCTGTTTTATGTGGTAATTTACACCATGTGGTTGAAACGTAGCACGCCACAAAACATCGTCATCGGCGGTGCTGCTGGTGCATTCCCGCCGATGATTGGTTGGGCGGCTGTCACGGGGGATGTGACGCTGGTCAGCTTTTCCCTGTTTTTGTTGATCTTCCTTTGGACGCCGCCACATTTTTGGGCGCTCGCCATATACATAAAAACAGATTACGGCGACGCAGGTGTACCCATGATGCCGAACGTTCGTGGCAAGCGCACCACCAAACGCCAAATGCTTTACTACGCAATAAGCATGATTCCCGTTGCGGCGGTTCCTTGGTGGTTGGGTTCTG
>JBMYWL010000184.1:0-3915 GCA_049607365.1 Alphaproteobacteria bacterium
GATTAGTGATATGGCGGCGTTGATTGATCATTTGAGCGGTGTTGAGGGTTTGAACCTGACGTTGGATGTGTGTGAACAACGCAGCACCTCTTATCATCAAGCGATTGGTTTTAATCTGTTCGTTCCCGGACATTCACGCCAGGTCGGTGCAGGTGGCAGATACATGACCAAAGGGGCTATGGCATCCGGTGCAACTTTGTATCTTGATGGCTTATTGCCGATCTTGGGTGGGCTGGACGAAAAAAGCCGGAAATTGCTGGTGCCTTTATCCACTTCAGACAAACAGCTGGAAGCATACCAAGCTGAAGGTTGGACAACCGTATTTTCTACAAACCCAACGGCTGCAACTGCGCAGCAAACGGATTGTAGCCACTACTTATGCGAAACAACGCAAACGATTAAGGAAGTTTAAATGACCAATGTTGCTGTGATCGGCTCCCAGTGGGGCGATGAAGGTAAGGGTAAGATTGTTGACTGGTTGTCAGAACGTGCTGACGCTGTTGTTCGCTTTCAAGGCGGCCATAATGCTGGTCATACGCTGGTTATTGACGGCGTAACTTATGCCTTGTCACTACTTCCATCTGGCGTGGTTCGCCCCGGCAAGATGTCCTTCATCGGCAACGGGGTTGTTGTTGATCCGTGGGCGCTTATGGCCGAGCTGGATAAAATTCGCGCGCAAGGCGTAGAAATTGGTCCAGACCGCCTGCGTATCGCTGAAAACGTTGCGTTGATTTTGCCACTTCACCAAAACCTGGACAAGGCACGTGAAGCCCTTAAAGGTAAAGACAAAATCGGTACAACAGGACGTGGTATTGGCCCAGCTTACGAAGACAAGATCGCACGTCGCGCTATTCGCCTTGCTGATTTGGCGGACCCTGTGTTCTTGCGCGCACGCATCGAGGGCATGTTGGTTCACCACAACGCTTTGAACAAAGGCATGGGTACGCCGGAAATTGATGCGCAAGATGTGTTCGACAGCTTGATGGAAATTGCGCCGAAGTTATTGCCATACGCAGACCGCGTTTGGGATTCTCTCAACAACATGAAAACAGCTGGTAAGCGCATTTTGTTTGAAGGCGCGCAAGGCATCATGCTGGACGTTGACCATGGCACTTATCCGTTTGTGACTTCGTCTAACACCGTGTCTGGTTCAGCCTCGACAGGCGCTGGCACAGGTCCTTCGACCGTTGAGTATGTTCTTGGTATAACCAAAGCTTATACAACACGTGTAGGTTCAGGCCCATTTCCAACCGAGTTGAATGATGCGACTGGTCAACGCTTGGGTGAGCGTGGGCACGAATTCGGCACTGTAACGGGTCGCCAACGTCGTTGTGGTTGGTTTGACGCGACTATGGTTCGCCAAGCTGGCAAAATCGCTGGCATCACAGGTATCGCGCTAACAAAGCTGGATGTACTGGATGGTTTTGACGAGCTGAAAATTTGCGTTGGCTATGAGCTTGATGGCAAGCGGATTTCCCATTTTCCGTCTATCAATGCCGAGCAAGAGCGTGTTGTGCCGATTTATGAAACGTTAGAAGGTTGGTCAGAAACCACGTTTGGCGCGCGTTCATGGGGCGAACTGCCAGCTGCTGCAATCAAATACGTCCGTCGTATTGAGGAGTTGATTGAAATTCCGGTGGCCATACTGTCAACCAGTCCAAAGCGTGAAGACACAATTTTGGTGACAGACCCGTTTGCTGATTAAGTGAAATAAATTGAAACACCGTCGTCTTTTGATGCAAGTTTTGTGAAAACAAAATGCACTTAAGATGACGGTCGTTTTAACCCGCCACACTAAGCACCCACCAGCCTTTAATAGGCGCGCTCTACCACGAATTCAACCAGCTCAACCATACATGTTTTGACGTCACTATCGTCAAACTGCTTTAAGCACTCTTTTGCTTTTTTGGTGTAATCAACAGCGGCTTGACGGGTTGTTTCCAAACCATTGTATTTGTTTACCAACGCCAAGGCGTGGTCGAAGTCTCGGTCAGTTTGTTGTGTTTCACCAACAGTACGTTCCCAAAATTCCTTTTCTTCGGGTGTTGCACTTTGAATTGCCGTGATAATCGGCAACGTCATTTTACCTTCACGGAAGTCATCACCAATGGTTTTGCCAAGCGCAATTTGGTCTGCCGAATAATCTAGTAAGTCATCAACAAGCTGGAACGCGACGCCAAGGTATGTGCCATAGTCACGTAAGGCTTTTTCTTTATCAGTGCCAGCTTTGGATACGACAGCACCAACTTCGCAAGCGGCTGCGAACAACACGGCAGTTTTGGCTTCAATGACTTCCAGATAAGATTCCAAACTGGTTGAAAGGTCATTGGTGGTCATAAGTTGATGTACTTCACCTTCGGCGATAATCGCAGAAGCATCTGACAATATTTTCAGGACTTCCAAAGAACCATCTGCGACCATTAGCTGGAAGGCGCGGCTGAACAGAAAGTCGCCAACCAGCACACTGGCTTGGTTTGACCAGACCGCATTTGCGGTCTCTTTGCCACGTCTAAGCTCTGACTCGTCCACAACATCATCGTGTAACAAAGTCGCGGTGTGAATGAACTCCACACACGCAGCCAAATTAACGGGCCTAAGCTTGTCTTTGCCTTGCGCGTCAAAGCCGCACAGACGCGCAGATGCAAGGGTCAGTAGTGGGCGAATGCGTTTGCCGCCAGAGGCTATCAAATAACCAGCCAAGTCAGGAATCAACTGCACGTCTGACTGCATTTGTTCCATGATAACTTCATTCACCGAAATGAATTCATCGCGCAGCATTTCAGTTAGTTTGTTGATCGCTGTCATTGGTTTGCAGTGCCCAGTTTTGGCTTGAAGAAAAGTTTGGTTTTCAGAAAAGAATTGGTCAGCCGATTTGTAGTCTATTGAATAATAATATGGAGTAAAGCCTTGTGATGCGAGGGCAAAGCACGCATATCTAAATTTCTACTACGTCTGGAAGGAAGTTGCATGAAAGAGCTATTGCGTACCAATGATCCGGTGTTAATCACCTACATTCAATCAATGTTGGCTGAAGCGTCAATTGATTGTGCGGTGTTGGATCAACACACCTCTGTTCTGGAAGGCTCGATCGGCGCTATCCCTCAGCGGATTATGGTTTTGGAACAAGACTTGTCGAAGGCAAAGTGGGTCGTCAACACAGCGGAGGGCCTGGAAGGTTGGTTTGACAAACCCGGCTCTGAATAAAGAGCTCCAATGACCAAGATGACCACAGACACTCTGTTGCTTTCTGCTGCTTGCCCTTTGAAACGCCAGCATCAAAAACAAACAATTTTGGACGCTGGCTGTGGCAGTGGTGTGTTGGGGACATTGATGCGTCAACGGGGGACGGGTTTCACTTACACAGGTGTCGAAATTGATACAGAATTGTTTGATTGCACCACAGTAGATGAAGGTATTAGTTTCATAGGGGCAGACTTTTTGAATTGGCGCCAGATGGATTTGTATATGGCTTTTGACCATGTCATTTCAAACCCGCCATATTTTTTACGCCCGAATGGACGTACCTCGCCAAACGCCCAGCGTGAAACTGCCCGCGGCATAAGCCTTGAGGATGCGGAGTTATGGGTTGAGACCTGTTGGAAATATCTGAAGCCGTTGGGTTGGTTTAGCTTGGTCTGGCCATCAAACTTGTTGTCCAACCTTATGACTTTCGTTGACGGGCGAGCGTCTCACATGATTTTTTTGCCCATTCAAACAGCCGCTGAAAAATCCCCCATTCGCTTTATTGTTTTGATGCGCAAGCCAGCGAAAAAAATTCAGCAAGCGGAAGTGGACTATCTTCACCCCTTGCAGTTTTGGGGGGAAGAGAGGGTGGTGATTGAAAATATCCTCTTCAATGGCAAAGCAAGTCTTTGGCAGTATTTGAAGTCAAAGGATTTAAAACTGCCTCAGATT
>JBMYWL010000185.1:0-3905 GCA_049607365.1 Alphaproteobacteria bacterium
CGATTTAATTTCTGAAAACGATTGGTCCAAACTGCGAGACACAATCGAATTTCAGCGACCATTGAAACCACAAGAGCGTGGTAGATGTCGGTTTTATGTCGAAGAATTTCGAGCACATAAATCTTTGCCCTCGTCACAAAAATTTCGAATTGAGCAAGATTTAGCAAACCTGAAATGGATCGATACTGAAAAACGCAGCCACTTCTTAACGCCTACGCAACGTCAGGCTTTAAGGAACACTTTAAACATAAAACAGAGTTTCTCGTTTTCATCTGTGTTGAAAATGAAGAGTTCCAATAAAGAAAGATTGTTCCCAGATGCCATCGCTTTCAATTTAGCAACTGAAGCCAAGGAAAAGCTGGTCGGTAATGAGCCGCTGATCGCTTTAACGAAGGCTTTAGGGCTGGATTTACCGCAAGATCCGCAAAAACTCGATGATTTGGCAAGCACTTTGCTCGAGGCGCCAGACAACAAAGACTTGGCAGTCCAACTTCAAGAACAGGGTTTTTCCGCAGAACAGATTGAAACCTTAACATATGTCAGCTTAAAACCCGGTACCATGAGTCTTTCAACCAAAGCCATGACACAACTGACAGATGCTATGCAGCAAGGCATGTTATATTCTGACGCTGTGCGTGAGTTGGAAAACGAAAACGAGCAGGCTTTTCACCATTCAGTTAAGACGATTGATGAAAAGCAACTTGGCCTTGCCTTACCTTATTATGGCAAAATCCTAGTCTCGTCTGTCGTGGGCGGCCGACCAGACGAAGTGGACCCTCAAGCAGAACCTGAGGTTTTTTATGGCCGCATTGGTAACCCAACCGTTCACTTGGCTTTAAACCAATTAAGGAAGCTTGTGAATTTTCTAATTAAAAAACACGGGCCGCCAAGTCAGATTGCATTGGAATTAGCGAGAGAAATCAAGCAATCGCAAGACCAACGCAAAGAAACGTTGAAAATTCAGGCCAAGAACCAAAAAGAAAACGAGCGCCTGAAAAATTGGGCAGCCAAGGAACTAAACATGCACCGCCTGTCCCGCACAGACTTGCAAAAACTAAAGCTTTGGGAGGAGCTGGGCGAAAATGCCACTGTACGCAGATGCGTTTTCACTGGTCGCGTCATATCAGCAAGTCAGGTATTAGGGCCGGAAATTGAAATTGAACACATCTTGCCGTTTTCCAGAACGCTGGACGACCGCATGTCAAATAAGACCTTGGCTTACAAGGCCGCGAACAATTTGAAAGGCAATCAAGACCCCTTCAGTGCTTTTGGTTCTGACCAGCATGCGCACAAAGAAGGTGGAGATTACGCTTGGTCAAACATGTTGGCAAGGGCACAAAACTTACCACCTTTCAAGTCGTGGCGTTTTGCTCCTGATGCCATGGAGCGTTACAAAGGTGAAAATAACGGCTTTATTGAGCGCAGTTTAAATGACACTCGATATTTGTCGCGAATTGCGCGCGAATACCTTAGCCATTTGGTTGGCGTTGGAAACATATGGGTTGTTACAGGCCAATTAACAGCTTCGCTACGCCACGAGTGGGGGCTAAACCGTCTTTTGTCAGACGGTCCGGGCAAAGACCGAAGTGACAATCGACACCACTTGGTTGACGCTTTTGTTGTGGGCATGACCACCAGATCTTTATTGCAAAAACTTGCAAAAGAAAGTCGCTACACCTCTGACCACAAGCTGGACAAGTTCGTACCAGAACTTGGCTCCATCCAGACAGATCTAGAATCACTTCTAGAGCGTGTGGTTGTTTCCTATAAGCCGGATCATGGTGTGAATGGCCAGTTCTTCAATGAAACCGCTTATGGCATTAGCGAGCCACCGGAAGACATGGAAAACGAGCGAAAGTTTACAACGCGCGTGTCTGTTGAAAATTTGAAGGCAAAACCGGAATCCTTTGGCGTTTCTAACTTAAAAGGCATTTGTGACCCTGCCATTCAGCACGAGCTGAAAGAACACCTTCGTGAAGGAAGTGAAAGGGCGGAAAAAGAAAAAGAGACGCTGAAACATTTTATGCACCACGTTTTGCCAGGTCTTGTGGAAAAGCGTGGCATAAAAAGGTTACGTGTTCGTATCCTGAATTCATCTGTCGACCCAATACCAAGCGCGCCTTTCAAAGGCTACGCTGTTGGTGGATATGGATTTTGTGATGTTTGGCGTATTCCGCAAAAGAACGGTAAACCGCCAAAACATGAAGGCGTGTTCGTGCCCTTACACCAAGCGAACCAAGCAGAGAAAGGTAAATTTGACCCCAACAACTTGAAGCCACACCCAGCGGCCAAACGCATGATGCGCTTGTTTAAAGACGACATGGTTTCTTATCAAGACGAGGGCAAAACAAAAATATGTAAGGTCTACGGATTTAGCGCGAGTGACAATAGATTGGATGTTCGTGAAAACGTCGCACCGGGAACAAGCAAATTATATGTCTCGATAAATGTACTTGGTGCCAAAAAACTTAAAAAAGTCCATGTGCTGCCAGATGGCTCAATTCGTGGTGGTAACTTATGATCGGCGGCGTTGTGGAAGTTGCCGAAGACGGTCGTTACCTTCGCAAGGAACGCGGTTTTTTGGTCGCAATGGATGATCAACAGGAGTTGGCCCGAATTCCCAAAGATGAAATTGAAGCCTTGGTTTTGTCTGCTAACCAAACAACGATCAGCAAAAATTTGCTGGTCAGTTTGGCTGACCAAGGGTCAATTACCCTTTTGACAGGGGCAAACTATGCGCCAGCAGCCATGGTGGTGCCAATTGCAAGCGGGGTCGCCACAACTGGTCACCCCGAAGACCAACTAGGGGCAAGCAAGTCCTTAAAAAAACGCTTATGGCAACAACTGGTTCAACAAAAGATAAAACACCAATCATTGGTGTTGCAACTGGCAGGGGAAACCACCCAAGCCAAGCACTTGAACGCTATGGCTGGACGTGTTTTGTCAGGCGACCCGGATAACTTGGAAGCTCAAGCTGCACGAGCATATTTTCCAGCTCTATTCGGCAAGAAATTTAAACGCAATAGAAACGAAAGCGGCATTAACGCTGCTTTGAATTATGGATACGCCATATTGCGTTCTGCCTGTGCAAGGGGCCTGTATGCAACTGGTTTACATCCAGCAATCGGCATTCACCACCAAAGCAGAAGGAACCCTTTGTGCTTGGCGGATGACCTAATCGAACTGTTTAGACCGCTGGTCGACAATCTGGTTTTTGGACTTGAAGAGTTTGAAGATCTAACCCCAGAAGTTAAAGCCAAGCTGGTTTCAGTGCTGCAAGTGGACATGTTACAAGGTGAGTATGTGTCACCGGTGACCATAGCCATAAACCGTACGGCTGTTTCACTGGCCAGATGCTTAAGAGACAAAACGCCCAAAATTTCTTTGCCGCATATGACACACCAAGGCCAACTGTTTTGACCTTAAAGAAAGCACAATCAGCACGCCAGAAGCAATTGCGGGCAAGGGTACCAAGTTACGCAAGTGGATATGAACTTATGTGGATATGGGTATTGTTTGACTTACCAGTTGTCACCAAAGAAGAACGCAAACAGGCGACAAAATTCAGAAACTATTTGCTAGATGAGGGCTTTGGCATGGCCCAGTTTTCTGTTTACATGCGGCTGGTCGGTTCAAAGGAAAGAGCCGAGGCAGTTTTTGACCGCGTAGAGCGAAATTTACCGCAACGCGGCAGCATAAATATGATATCAATAACTGACCGACAGTACGAAACCATACGCACTTTTGACAACCGCGTTCCAAAAAAACGCAGAAATCCGGACCAATTGAAGCTTTTATGAGCAAAATTTTTTCAGCTGATCGTCACTTTCATCTTATATTTCAAAGGTTTAGTGGCGACCTAGCGTAGCATTTAAGAAATCGCCGTCAAGCCGCAACCGCAAAGT
>JBMYWL010000186.1:0-3899 GCA_049607365.1 Alphaproteobacteria bacterium
TAAATGCGTGAATTTGTTAACCGAAGGTAACAAAACATGCATGATCGACATAAGCTTAAGACCTAATCTTAAACCCCGCAGTCCGCGTAGCTCTTCTATTTCTTGCTTCAAACTTGTCAATGAACGAGCCACCGAAGTTATAGTAAGCTCTAATTAGTGTCAAGAAGTTTTTTTATTTAATTTCGAAAGAACATCTCTCAAACAAAATAACCAAACAACAAACAACTGAAAAAGAACAAACCAAACTCCCGAAACATCTGAACCTCAAAACCCCGAAAGGTCGAAGCCAACTGCCCCGCGGCTGGTGAAATGGGTTGTAGGCCCAACCCCCGAATGGCGCAAGAAAAAATGCCAAGACATTTTGGCTACAACCCATAACGTTTTTGCATGCCCACAGAATCAACCCGCTTTCCGCCCATATACCACTAGAATTGGTGAATTTCGCCGCTTTTGGACTGAATTCAGCTTCGAGATTTAGGTTGATTCTACAGATAGCCATAATCCCTATATAGATTTGCCACCTTATAAGGGTTTATTTCGCTTCATTCATAACTTGGGCGGGGTCGTAAATCGACGCCTTCATCGCCCTTTACTCAGATTTTTTATGACTCCACGTAAATTCAAAATACTACTTGTTTTGTTTTCCATGTCTGTTTTGGCTGCACCCGCCGCCAATGCCAGCTGGATCATGCGGCTTATCAACACACCACCAGAGTTATTGGGTGCGTTTTTAGGTATCAGAAATGAGGTGGAGCCTGAGGTAAAGGCATCTGTTCCTTTAGAAACCATCCGATTTACCGAAACACCAACCAATCAGTCCCAGAACAATAAGGTCGCAATTCCCTTCCAAGACTTGGAACGATCGACAATTGCCGATTATCACGCTTGGTCTTACACACGACCAGATGCGTCTTTGGTGTCAAAGTCTGCAACTGAAAACATTCGTCGTGTTGTCAAAATTGGAAAAGGTCAGAACTTTAACACCTTATTCAGAAAGTTGGGGCTTTCTAAAGATGATCAAGCCAAAGCCCTTAAGGCAATAAAGTCACGTTATAACACGACCAAGCTGCAAGCAGGTGCCAAGTTTGATGTCATGTTGAACGCGCGCGTACTGCCAGGTGACAATGGCCGACTTAAATCTTTCTCCTCAAAACCTGACAGCTTAACCACACTTCGGTTGGAATTAGATAAGAATGGCGAGTTTCAGTGTTTTACAGATGAGAAGAAACTGAGCAAAAGGTGGGTTTTTGCAACCGCAGATGTTGTGCGAGGGTCGGTTTGGGAAGATGGTAAAAACACCAACATACCAAAGCGCATTATTGCAAACTTGGTTCGGGCTTATCGCCACTCCATGGACCTTGACCGAAGTTTAAGAAAGGGTGACAGTTTTCGGGTTTTGTTTGAAGCCACACTTGACCCTGACAACAACATTATAAAATCAGGCGAGCTTCTTTACACTTCCGTCACCTTACGCGGCAAAGAGCAGTCTTTGTATTGGTTCGAAGACAAAAGAAAAGCCGGTTTTTATTATCCATCGGGCCGTTCGCAAAAACGTGGTGCGAATTTGTTTCAACGCCCCGTTAAAGGCCGTGTAACTTCCAAATTCGGCATGCGATATCACCCTGTGTTGAAACGACGCAAGATGCACAGAGGTACAGACTACGGTGCTGCGACTGGAACACCTGTATATGCAGCTTCATCTGGCAAAGTCGTTTATCGCGGTAGAAAAGGGGCTTATGGCAACTTCATCGAAATCCGTCACAACTCAACCTATTCAACGGCCTATGCCCACTTGAGCAAATTTCGGAGGAAGGTTAAGAAAGGTACGCGTGTTAAAAAGGGGCAATTGATTGGTTATGTCGGCTCAACCGGACGATCCACCGGACCGCACTTGCACTTTGAACTGCGTAAGAATGGTCGTCAAATTAACTGGCAAACCGCAAAAGTGACCCAAAGTCTGGATTTGACTGGCAAGACCCGAGACAAATATTTCGGGCAAAGAACCAAAATCAGAAAGATTCGCAAAGGCGCGATAAGTAACAAGGTCGCAAAGCTTCAGTAGGACCTTATTGCTGCTGCTGAAGAAGTTCCAATATAGAGGGTGTCATCAGTTGAATGATTTTGGCGACACCTTCGACGTTGGGGTGAATGCCATCTTCCTGATTTAGGCTTAGGTCAGCCGCCACCCCTTCAAGGAAAAAGGGGTAAAACAACACGCCAAATTCAGCAGCCAACTTTGGAAATATGGCGTCAAATTTATCCTGATACTCTTTACCGAGCGATGGACTTGCCTGCATACCCACAAACAAAACTGGAATCGATTGGCTTTGAAGCTCAGTCAAAAGCGTTCTTAAATTAGATTCTGTGTCTGAAAGTGGCAATCCGCGTAAAGCATCATTCGCGCCCAACTCCAAAATGACAGCATCTGGCTGATCAAACAAAGCCCAAGCCAAACGCTCCACGCCACCGTTTGTGGTGTCACCAGAAACCCCGGCGTTAATAACCTGAACATCCAGGTTTGTGGCATTTAGTGTTTGCTGTAATTGGTCGGTGAAACCATCCCCCGCTGCCAAACCGTAACCCGCCACCAGCGAGTCTCCAAAAACCAACAGTTTCTTTGTTTCAGCTTCAGCCATACCTGCGTAAAAAACCACAGGTAAAACAAAAGTTAAGACAAAGGACAAACTTAGCGTTTTAATTTTCACGAACATGAATTCAGTCTCTAGTTGCCTTGTGGCACTTTGTGGAAGCTATCGTAATGGTTAACGGTCACCCATTGTAGCCACTTACCGTGTGAACCTTTGACAAACAACAGACGATCAGCACCACGACGGCGTCCATCATAATCCAAATCAGCCTCTATATATGATCCGTTATAATTGCTCGGCAACCGGCCTTCACGATTGCCGAATCTGTTGCCACCAATCGCGCGGCCTGGGGCATAAGACCAGAGTGGGCCACCCGACCAACCACGATCCCGAGCTTGTCCTTTTGACATGTAACAGTTCGGCAAACGCCCATTTTCATGAATGTAGTTTGACACGCGCACAAATGTTTCCGGGTAAGACAAGCCCAAACCCTTGGCGAAATTGTACAGGGCTTTGTCTTGCGGGCCCGAAATTGTTAAATCACTGGCGCAAATTTCCCCTCTATCGTCTGGCAAAACAAACTGGGTTTGAACCAAAGTTTGATTTGAATTCGGAATTGAGGTTGGAGTTGGAGCTTCAGTGAGCGTCTTATCAACATTTACAGAGTCGGGAGCATCATCTGTATGTTGAGAAACCTGCGCGGGTTGCTCACCATTTAAAAGCCGATCAAAGGTGGATTTTTCAATCCAACCCATCCAAGCACCACCAAGTATAAGGGCGGTTAGAATAAGTTTGTTAAGTTGGCTTCTTTGCATTTGGCTTCCGGTTCAATCGGGTTGTGGTCTGTTATAAAAGGGTAATCAATTTTCTAAAAGCCGTTCAGCTCGTCAAAAACGTTGCCAAGGCTTTATATATGGCTTTAGATTCGTGTGTCCAGCCGACGCAGCAATTTATATCAAGGTAGAATTTATGGCCTCCCCAATATCTCCCCTAGCGCCCGCAAGTTTTCCAGAAATGCCGAACCTTGATATGGTCGCGGTCTCAACAGCAGCGGCGGGCATAAAATACCAAAACCGAACTGACTTGGCTTTGATCACATTTCCAGAGTCTGCAACGGTTGCTGGCGTCTTCACCCAGTCCGAAACAAGAAGCGCCGCGGTTGATTGGTGTCGTCAAGTTCTTAATAGTAACTCAAACCCTGTTGGAATTTTGGTGAACTCTGGCAATTCCAACGCCTTCACCGGAAAAAGAGGACTAAAGGCAACCGAACTGTCGGCCGAATTGGCGGCTGAGGCGCTCAACTGTAAGCCA
>JBMYWL010000187.1:0-3896 GCA_049607365.1 Alphaproteobacteria bacterium
ATACGACCAGATTTTGACCCCGTGTCTCTGGCGAAGGCTTACGAGGCTGGTGGCGCTACGTGTTTGTCCGTTTTAACCGACGCACCATTCTTCCAAGGGCAGGACCAGTACTTACGCGACGTGCGCCCTGCTGTCTCCCTACCCTGTCTTCGTAAAGACTTCATGATTGATACGTATCAGATCCAAGAAGCACGCGCCTTGGGTGCCGACTGCATCTTGATCATCATAGCATCTCTGGATGACGCATTAGCCGCAGACATAGAAGCAGCAACGTTTGAACTGGGCATGGACGCACTAATTGAAGTTCACAACGAAGACGAGCTGGAGCGTGCACTGACGCATCTGAAGTCAGACCTTCTCGGCGTGAACAATCGCGATTTAGTACGCCTCAGTACTGATTTGTCGACCACAGAACGTCTGTCCAAAATGGTGCCTGATGGTAAGTTGATGGTGTCTGAGTCCGGTCTGTTCACAAACGGTGACTTAAAACGCATGTCAAAAGTTGGCGCTAATTCGTTCCTGATTGGTGAATCTCTCATGCGCAACCAAGACGTGGCAACAGCAACCAAAACCATTCTGGGCGAAGCATAAATGAGTGACCTGTCCCATTTTGATGATGCTGGTAACGCCGTCATGGTTGATGTGTCGGACAAAGTTGAAACGACACGCATCGCCATAGCAGAAGGCTATGTTTACGGGGCGCAAGCCACTATCGACCTTATTGCCGACAAGGGGCTTTCCAAAGGTGATGTCTTAAGTGTCGCGCAATTGGCGGGCATAATGGGTGCGAAACACACCTCTACGCTCATCCCTTTGTGCCACCCGCTACCCATCAGCTCGGTTAAGGTTGAACTGAGCGCCAAACCGGAAATTCAAGCGGTCTACATTCAAGCCCGCGTGAAGGTGACAGGAACAACAGGCGTTGAGATGGAAGCCCTGACCGCGGTTTCCGTCGCGGCCCTGACCGTATATGACATGGCAAAAGCCGTCGACAAGGCCATGCGGATTGACGGCATTCGCTTGCTTTCCAAAACTGGCGGTAAGTCTGGTACTTATAAAGTTTCATCATAAGAATATTCACTCAGAATGACGGGATGTAGATGCTTTCGTTTGAAGATGCTCTGGAAAAAGTCTTAGCCAACTTTCAACCCATGAAAGCTGTTGAAACAAACCTTAATGAGTGTTTGGGTGCAGTCTTAGCTGAAGACACCCCCGCCTTACTCAACCAACCACCACATGCAGTCTCTGCCATGGATGGTTATGCCGTCAAAGCAGCCGACACCAACAATCTTAGTCCGCTGAAACTTATTGGTGCTTCATCTGCCGGACACCCTTTTGCTGGTAAAATGCAATCTGGCGAATGTGTCCGCATCTTCACAGGTGCTTATTTACCCAACGGCGCAGATGCTGTTTTGATTCAAGAAGACACGCGTGTTGACAGTGGCAATATACAGCCCACTGAATGCGTTGGCGCGGGCAAGTTCGTAAGACCCAAGGGTCTGGACTTCACAAAAGGCGACGTGTTGGAAAAAGGCACAGTTTTAACATCCCGCGCTTTGTCACTTGCGGCGTCATACAATCATAACGCTGTCAAAATACATACTCGACCTCGCATCGCGATCTTATCCAGTGGTGATGAAATAAAACTGCCCGGTTCTCAGCTGATCAAGGGTCAAATCGTAAGTTCTAACCACATTGCCTTGTCAGCGTTGGTGAAACTTGCTGGCGGTGAACCAACCTTCCTAGGGATTGCGCCAGATGAGCTGAAAGCAACTGAAAATCTGATCGATAAGGCGCGTGGATATGACCTGCTTTTGACAACAGGAGGAGCATCGGTTGGTGATCACGACTTGATGAAACAAGCATTTATAAATCAAGGTGCCCAGCTAGACTTCTGGAAGATCGCCATGAAGCCTGGCAAACCGATGATATTCGGGGCACTTGGTGACACACCTGTTCTTGGCTTACCTGGCAACCCTGTTTCCAGTTATATTACAGCGCTCTTGTTTGCCTTCCCCGCTATTCGGCGCATGTTCGGACACGCAGACTTAAAATTGCCTACATGCAAGGCGGTGCTGAAAGAGGACTTACGCGCTAACCGAGACCGTCGTGAATTCAGGCGTATCAGACTAGAACCACATCCAGATGGAACGCTTCAATGTTCGGCATATGGCAATCAAGACTCATCCATGTTGTCACGATTGTCAGAGGCAGACGGGCTTATAAACGTTGCACCCTTCGCAGAGCTGGTTGAGGCCGGAACTGAAGTTAAGGTTTTGCGGTTTCCTGATTGATACCTCTAATTAATCCGCTTCGTTTGCTCGAACGCCCTCACGGTAAAACACGAACAAGCCGGAACCAATGATCAGCGCAATACCAAGCCAAACAATCGGGTCTGGAAAATCGTCGAAGATGAAAAACCCAAGCACGGTTGCCACAACAATTTCTAGGTACTGGAACGGTGCCAAAATTGACGCCTTAACTTTCTTCAACGCCATGACGATTAGCATGTGCCCCGCCGTTGCGACAGCGCCCAAGGCTGCCAAGAACAGCCATTGGCTCAAACTGGGATAGATTGGTGTCAAAACGTCAATGCTTTGGGCACCGCCAACAGCCAATGCAAGCGACATGGTTAAAACTCCACCGAGCCCTGCCCCCAGTTGCATCGCCAGTGGATCGCCCTCGGAAAACCGTCGGGTCAAAATAAAGTAAAACGTAAACAGAAAAGCGGCAAACAAAGGCAGCAAAGCGTATACGCCAAAAAGTTCGTAAGATGGACGAACGATTATCAATGCACCGACCAAACCCACAATAACCGCACATATGCGCCGCCAACCAATACGCTCGCCCAGAAAGAACGGCGCGGCCAACGTCAGCAGCAACGGTTCAACAAAAAAGATTGATATGGCTTCCGCCAAGGGCAATTTTTTCAGCGATGCGAAAAAGAACAGGGTTGCCACGGCGATGAAAAAACCGCGAGCCATTTGTGCGGTCCAATTCAGACCTTTCAACGAGCTGAAAGAACCGCGAACGGCAAGCAAGGCCACGACCATAATAATGGATTGAAAGAAAAAGCGCGACCAAGTGATTTGTCCGGCTGAAACATGGTCAGACAAATGCTTAGCGATAGCGTCAATGCCGGGGAGAATGAACATCGCCCCGATCATCAACAACATACCGCTTTGGGTGCTTGAATTTTCCTTGGTCAATGGGACCTGCTTAACCCATGCCGCCCATACAAACGTATTTCATCTCAAGGTAATCTTCTATGCCGTGGTGAGAACCTTCACGACCCAAACCAGATGCCTTCACACCACCAAATGGAGCAACTTCTGTTGAGATTATGCCAGTGTTCACACCAACAATTCCATATTCCAACGCTTCAGCAACACGATAAACACGACGCAGATCATTCGCATAAAAATATGAGGCCAAACCAAAGCGCGTGTCGTTGGCTTGCCTTACGACATCAGCTTCATCAGCGAAGGAATACAAAGGTGCGACCGGACCAAAAGTCTCGTCATTTGTCACCATCATGTCTGGCGTAACACCGGTTAGAATAGTTGGCTCAAAGAACTGACCGCCATTCGCATGTGGGTTTCCACCAAGGATGACTTTTGCACCTTTGCCAGTTGCGTCAGCAATGTGCTCTTTAACCTTTGCGACCGCTGCTTGGTCAATCAATGGGCCAAGGGCAACTCCTGCCTCCATACCGTCGCCAATCTTCATTGCGGCTACGGCGGCGGATAGCTTTTCTGCAAAGGCATCATAAACGCCTTCCTGAACATAAATGTGGTTTGCGCAAACGCAGGTTTGTCCGTTGTTGCGGAATTTACAAATGATCGCACCCGTAACCGCTTCGTCTAAATCTGCATCGTCAAACACGATGAATGGTG
>JBMYWL010000188.1:0-3891 GCA_049607365.1 Alphaproteobacteria bacterium
TCGAGAATACCCACAAGTGCTGGATAAGCTGTTTCATCCGCAATTAATAGCGCTTGACCACTTTTAAGGTGAGGGTGTTTATCAGGTGATTCTGAACGACTCATAATCACATCACCAGCTTTAAGCTCAATGGCTCGTGATAAATGCGCGATAATTTCGGGCACGCTCCAAATTTGCTCCGCCAAATCAGCGTCTTGTTTTATGACGCCATTCTTTTTCAACCAAATGCGCCCAACTGCAGGATGCCCAACCAGATCAGACACGGGGTGCAACGCACTCATGGGGGCTGAGCGGTCAAAACCTTTGGACAAATCCCACGGACGTTTTGCAGCTTTTGCCGCGGCTTGCATGTCTCGCCGTGTCAAATCTATGCCAGTGCCATAAGCAAACACATGCTCAAGGGCTTGGTCTTCACTTATGTCAGCTCCATCCCTGCCAATCGCCACCACCAACTCCATTTCGAAATGGAGGTCATCGGTCATGGTTGGGAAAGGAATGGTTGAACCATTTTCAACCACAGCATCAGCAGGTTTGGTGAAGAAAAACGGTGAATCCCGATCATCATTACCCATTTCACGCGCATGCGCGGCATAATTCCGACCAACACAGTAAATACGCCGAACGGGAAAACGATCCTCTGTGCCTTCTATGGCAAGTGAGGCCTGTGGATGTGGTGGGAAAACGAAATTTGTCATGTCTTAACCTTCAAAACGTTTGGAAGCACGCAACCAATTCGGAGGTGAAACTCCACGGGGCAAATCCGTTGTATTGTTTGTACATCGTTCGCTTCCTCACCCTGAACTTGTTTCAGGGTCTCCTGCAAAAAGAAGATCCTGAAACAAGTTCAGGATAAGGGGAATTGGATTCTGAAACAGAACCTTTTATTTGTCTTTCAGATAATCAAGTACAGGCTGACTTTCTGCCAGTGTCTCTTCAAACAAAGCGTTAAACACATCATCGGGCATATAAGACGTACTAAGCGCTTCGATAGACTCATTGGGAACCAAGTAGCCAACACAATCATTGTTTTTCAATATGGCTACTGGCTTGCCGTTTGCTTCAGCCAGCACTTTAGATGGCTCGCGAAGCTCTGTAATGCTGATGGTTTGGTTCGTAAGTAAGCGGTTCATTAGCTTTCTCCATATGATTGTGTGCGGAATATTGTATAATATTTATCACGCAACTAAGTTCAAAGAAAGCTAATTCGTTCCAAGCGTCTCATCAACCTTGTTTTGCAAGCGTTCGTTCGCGGTGAAATGCATACAGGCCCATTCCCACGACAATTGCCGAACCGATCAGCATCAGCGTGTTCGGAACTTCATCAAATGCCACGTAGCCCACCAACAAGGCCCAGATTAAAACTGTGTATCTAAACGGGGTCACAAAGCCAGTTTCACCAACCCGCATGCCCGCGATTATAAAGAAGTAACCGACAATGATGAAAATTGATGCAGCCGCGATATACGCCAGAACCAACCAAGACACGCTTTCCCAACCGTGCAGCACGGTCATGACCGCGCCCATGCAGGTTATGACAATTGATGTGTAAAGCGAGATGAAAAGCGACGGCACATTCTCTGGCATTTTTCGCGTCACCAAATCCCGACCTGCTGCGGCCAGGACAGACAAAATCACCAAAATAGAATAAAAGCTGAAGTCGCCAAAACCGGGTTGAATAATCAGAAGAACACCAAAGAAACCCACCAAAATCGCGGTTATTCGTCGCCAGCCGATTTTTTCACCCAGTAAAAGCGCCGCCCCCAATGTCACAGCCAAAGGCAAGGCCTGCAAAATGGCGCTTATGTTCGACAGAGGTAGGTGAACCAGAGCCGTTAAAAATGTGATTGTTGCGAAGGCTTCCAGCCCAGCGCGAAACGCAAACAGCTTGTTGCCTATTTGACGCGGCGGCAACAACGCATTGGTTCTCAAACACAGAAGAAACAAAAACAATGAAGCGAAAGAGCCACGCAAAAAGATGATCTGACCGATGTACAAATCTGTCGTGACGTATTTTATAAGCGAGTCATTTGCCAAAAAGCCAAGCATGGCGATTGCGACATACATACCGCCGCGTATATTTTCTTGTGCTGTATAGGTTTTATCCAAAACACTGCGCTTCTTTGAAAAGGTTTCACACCTCTTTAAGGCGAGGCATCAGTTCAACCAGATTGCATGGGCGGTGTCGATTGTCCAACTGAAACTTCAGTATCCCGTTCCAACCATCTTTTACAGCACCCGTACTACCCGGAAGTGCAAACATATAGGTGCCTTGGGCAACCCCACCCAGCGCGCGCGATTGCAAAGCAGAGGTTGCGATTTTCTGATACGAAATCCAACGGAACATTTCGCCAAAGCCGTCGATCTTTTTCTCAAGCACCCGCTCAAATGCTTCAGGTGTCACGTCCCTGCCTGTAACGCCAGTTCCACCCGTGGTAATAACACAGTCAACGCTTTCGTCAGCAATATGCTCTCGAAGTAAAACCTCTATGAGATCAGCATCGTCTTTAATTATGTCGCGTTGAACGACGGTGTGACCATCACGCTCTATCATGGCTTTCAGCGTATCTCCAGAACGATCATCGGCGAGCGTTCGCGTATCTGACACAGTGACAATCGCAATGTTAACGCACAAAAACGGTCTTGTTTCGTCTAAGCTCATTTTCTTTGTTCCATCAATCCATTCGGATGTATTTTGGCCATTGCCCATTCGCCAGCTGGTCAGCCTCTTGCAAAGATTGACCCATGCGGTCGCGGTATCGCCAAATGTACGAAAGCGTACGTTCAACATAAGCCCGTGTTTCACGTGCTGGAATGCTTTCAAAATACAACAACGGGTCGCCGCCGTGTCTGGCACGTTTTTCCCAACGCTTAATACGGTTTGGCCCTGCATTATAGCCGATCAAGAAGCGTACCAAATCACCTTTAACCGACTTATGTTCCCGCAACAGATACTTCAGGTATCTTTGACCAATGGCCAGATTGATTTCCGGAATAAGCAAATCACCAAGCGTGTGCGGTTTAACCATGCCTTCCTTTACCATCCATTTGGATGATGGTGGATACACTTGTAACAATCCACGTGCGCCTGCGCTTGAGTTCAAGCGAGGGTTAAACATAGATTCTTTTTTCATGATGCCGAACATCAATGCACGGTCAATTGTGAACCCACCTTTGGGCTTGTAAGCCGGAATTGGGTACAAACCGCGGTAGTCATGCGTTTTGTCGTTCACCGTGCGATAATGCGCCAACCTGACCGAAAGTTCTGGCATGTTTCCAGCTTCGGCAATTCTAAGCAGAGTTCGGCGAAGGGCTTTTTCCTTCTTACGCGCGATTTGCATCAGCTCTTTTTCAGCTCGGCGAAACTCCCCCACTTGATACAAGGCGAAGCCGCGCTTGCCCGCTTTCCAAGTCAACAGACGGTTTATATCGCTTTTGCTTGGTTTATACCCCTGCACGTGTGACTTGGTGTCCCACCCCATTAACCGACGGGCCAACAACCCATATAAGGTTTCGTGGTATTTTGCTGCCTTCTCAAGCGAGCTACGTTTTGATGAAGCCTGCCCCATTTTACCGTGAGCGCGCGCCGCCCAAAAATGCCCTGCCGCCTTTTCCCATCTAGTTGCGCTATAGCCTTCGGAATATCCTGTGAACAAGCGCGCTGCCGCCGAATAATCTTGGTTTCGCCAAGCGCATAAACCAGCAATCCAATAGGCATACGGCACTTCATGTTGAACCGCGTTGATGACATTCAACGCGCGTCGATACGCTTCCTCGATTGTTCCGTCGTAGTAAATTTCGCCAGCGATGCGTGCGTATTGAGCTTGAATTTCTATGTCATCAAATACAGATCGTGCTTCATAAGCCAGCGCCGTTTCAGCATCGCCATAACGA
>JBMYWL010000189.1:0-3882 GCA_049607365.1 Alphaproteobacteria bacterium
CAACTTGTGCAACGGTTCACCAGCTGCTGACTCTGTACCAGCAATGGTAGCGGCAGATGCAATTGCAAGAGTTCATGGTGCGGATGGAACACGTGATGTTCCTGTTAGCGAAATTCCAACTGGGCCTGGTAAAACTTCATTGGCAAAAGGCGAGTTCATAACGTCTATTTTCTTGCCCGCCCGTCCTGCTAAATCATCAGACGCGTATTTAAGATTTATTCCAAGAACAGAGATGGACATTGCCGTTTCGTCTGCTGGTGTTAGTTTGACATTGAACGATGCAGGCGAAGTTACTCAGGCCCGTGTCGCAGTTGGTGCCGTTGCGCCAACCGTGCGTTTGGTGACAGATGCTGGAAACGCGCTTGTGGGCTCAAAACTTGACGACGCGGCCATTCAGACAATGGTCAACGCCGTCGAAGCTGCTTGCTCCCCCATTGATGACAAACGCGGAACAATCGAGTTTCGCACAAAAACCGCAGGTGTTCTGGCCAAACGTGCCGCACACATTGCATATGGCCGAGCCGGAGAAAATTCATGAAGACCACCCACGTACAAACAACAATAAACGGCGACGAAACCGAGTTCTTATGTCAACCTGATGAAAGCTTGCTAGACGTTCTGCGGGATCGCCTTGGCATGACGGGTGCAAAGGAAGGTTGCGGCACGGGTGACTGTGGTGCATGTAGCGTCACCTTGGATGACCGCCTTGTGTGCTCTTGCTTGGTTCTCGGCGTTGAAGCCCAAGGGGCGAAGATCGACACCATCGAAGGCATGGCCGACGGTGAAAAGCTTCACACACTGCAACGTGTCTTCTTGGAGGAAGCCGCCCTTCAGTGTGGCATCTGTACACCCGGCATATTGGTTGCTGCAAAGGCTCTTTTGGCCAAAAATCCAAACCCGAATGACACGGAAATTCGTTACTGGCTTGCTGGAAATCTGTGCCGTTGCACAGGCTACGACAAAATTATTAAAGCAGTCCAGTTAGCTGCTGCAGAAATGAGGAGCGCATAACATGCCACTCGATACAAACCAAAAAAGAGAATTCAAAGTCGTTGGCACACGTGTTGAACGACCTGACGGTGTTGATAAGGTTACGGGTAAAGCTGCTTACGGCGCGGATATTTCTGCACCCGGTATGCTCTATGGGCGCATTCTACGCAGCCCGCACGCGCACGCCTTAATCAAGTCAATTGATGTCAGTGAAGCTGAAAAAGCCCCCGGTGTTAAGGCCGTTGTGACATCAGCGGACTTTGCGTCACCTGACGATGAGGGTTTTATCGACATTCGTGACAATTGTCTGGCGCTAAACAAGGCACTGTATGATGGTCACGCAGTCGCCGCAGTTGCAGCAACCAGTAAAGCAGCAGCAAAAGCCGCAATTCGACTGATCAAAGTCGACTACGAAGTACTTCCAAGTGTGACAGATGTTGACGAAGCCATGAAGCTGGATGCGCCAATTGTGCAAGAAGGTCGAGCGTTGGAAAACGTGCCAGCCGGCATGTCTCAAAACGTCACAACGCACGTTGAGTTTGGTCATGGTGATCTGGAAGCCGGGTTTGCAAAGGCTGACAAAATAATTGAGCGCAGCTTTAAAACCGCTGCAACCCACCAAGGTTACATTGAACCGCAAGCATGCCTCGCTAACTTAGGTAAAGACGGCCGTGGTGAGGTTTGGTGCTGTACACAAGGCCAATACATGGTTCGCGCCAATTGTGCCGCTGTGTTGGGCATCGAAGGCAGTCAGCTAAAAGTTACATCCTCTGAGATTGGTGGTGGTTTTGGTGGTAAGACCAGCACCTTCATCGAGCCTGTGGCGCTAGCCCTGTCGCGAAAGTCAGGCAAACCCGTGAAAATCGTCATGACGCGTGAAGAGGTTTTACGCGCAACTGGTCCGACCATTTCTTCGTCAATGGATGTTAAGATTGGCATGACCAAGGACGGACGGATTACAGCTGGTAAGGCAGAACTTCGTTACCAAGGCGGTGCTTTCCCTAACGGAACGGTTGACTTTGGCGCTCAAGCAGCTTTCGCAGCATACGACTTGGACGCGGTACAGACTTTGGGTTGGAGTGTTTTGACCAACCGCCCGAAAGAAATTCCATATCGCGCACCCGGTGCCCCAACTTCAATTTACGCGGTTGAATCTGTTGTGGATGAACTATGCCAAGAATTGGGCCTCGACCCGCTTGACGTTCGTTTAAAGAATGCAGCACGTAAAGGTACACAATCTGCTTACGGTCCAACCTTTAACGAAATTGGCTTGGTGGCAACGCTGGAAGCGGCAAAGGCGCATCCCCACTACACTGCACCCCTTGGTCCAAACCAAGGTCGTGGCTTGTCCTGTGGGTTCTGGTTCAACTTTGGTGGCAACACCTGTGTCAGCTTGAACATTGGCGATGATGGTACAATCGGCGTGGTTGAAGGCAACCCTGACATTGGTGGATCACGTGCTTCCATCTCCATGATGGCAGCTGAAGAGTTAGGCGTTCCTTACGAGAAAGTGCGCACGGTAATCGCGGATACAGCTGCCCTTGGCTTCAACGATATTACCGACGGCAGCCGTGTGACCTTTGCGGTTGGCTTGGCAACGATTGAAGCTGCTCGCGCTGCCATTAAAGAAATGTGCGCACGTGTCGCGAAAATCTGGGGTATTGATGAAGCTGCCGTGACTTGGGAAGATGGCCATGCAAAACCAGCTGGACCAAACGCGGGTGACCATGAGCCCATGTCTTTGGCAGATATTGCAGCAATCTCTGGCCAAACTGGTGGTCCAATCGCCGGGCACCACGAAGTCAACGCAGATGGAGCTGGTGTCAGTTTTGGTGTCCACTTGGTCGACACGGAAGTTGACCCTGAAACGGGTGCTACGAAAATCTTGCGCTACACCATTTTTCAAGACGCTGGAAAAGCGGTGCACCCTGATTACGTTGAGGGCCAAATGCAAGGCGGTGCAGTTCAAGGCATCGGCTGGGCACTGAACGAAGAATACATCTATGGTGAAGATGGCCGCTTGCAAAACGCTGGCTTCTTGGACTACCGCATTCCGGTTGCATCCGATTTACCACCGATTGAAACAGTCATTTTGGAAATTCCTAACCCCGGCCACCCCTACGGTGTTCGCGGTGTTGGTGAGACCCCTATTGTCCCACCATTGGCGGCTATTTCTAACGCAGTGTCTCGCGCTGCGGGTGTTCGCATGACTGAACTTCCAATGTCGCCACCACGGTTGCTAAAAGCCATGTCGGCATAAGCAGTTCAATGGTCAAAGTAAAACTGTGGGGGTCGTTGAGGGCCTTCGCAGATGACCAAGAATGGGTAGAAGTTGAGGCCAGCAATTTCAAGGAATTGCTGGACCAGCTTTCGTTAAAACACCCCAAGCTTAAACCACAAATTAAACGCGGTGTTTCTCTGGCAGTCGATGGCGTCATCTACCGAGACGCTTGGTTCACAAAAATCAGCAGTGAAAACGAAGTTGTGCTTTTGCCCTACATCGTTGGCGGCTGATACATAACCACTCAGCTTTTGGTAACCACAAAAAGCAAACTGGCAAAAGGATCAGCAGCAGCAACGCCGCTTAGACCACACATTGTTTGCGATGGATGCCGTTTCCTCGTAATTTTCTCGAGACGCTTCAGGAATAGACTGACGCGGGAACTGGAAATCCGTTCCTGCCGGGAAATTCGTCCGCAAGCTCGCGAGAGTTAGGCATTTTGAGCCAAAGGCGTAGCATTTTCCGCCTACGCTCTTCCTCTTCAAAGTCTTCAAAATCAGCAAACTCCTGCTCAGGTTCAGGTCCTTCCTCATCGCTTACGCTGCTCAGAGCAAGCTCGTCTTCAGGTCCTTCCTCCTCGGGAAGATCATCGAGGTCCTCCGCCTCCTCAT
>JBMYWL010000190.1:0-3805 GCA_049607365.1 Alphaproteobacteria bacterium
ATGACACTTAGTGGTATAGCAACTGCTGAGATGTGTATGGCTGACTTGGGCTTAAACGTTCAATTGGGTTCTGGCGTCGCGGCTGCTCAGGAATACTACCGAAACAATACAATTCACTCTGAAAATATTGACGTTTAAGAAGGCGAAAAACATGTACATACCTAATTTTGATGATGTTTTGGCGGCGCACGAGCGCATCAAACCCTACATCCACAGAACACCTGTTTTGACCTCTTCGTACCTGAATGAGCTTACTGGTGCCCAGTTGTTTTTCAAATGTGAAAACTTCCAAAAGGCGGGCGCATTTAAGGTTCGTGGAGCCTCTAACGCGGTCTTTGGTCTTTCAGACGAAGAGGCCAAAAAAGGTGTGTGCACTCACTCCTCGGGCAATCACGCTTTGTCTTTGAGCTACGCAGCTGGTCGTCGCGGTATTCCGTGTAACGTGGTGATGCCACGTACAGCGCCACAAGCAAAAAAAGATGCTGTCATCGGCTATGGTGGCACAATTACCGAGTGTGAGCCTTCTACATCAAGCCGCGAAGCTGTCTTTGCAGAAGTGCAAGCCAAAACAGGTGGTGACTTCATTCACCCTTACAACGATCCTCGCGTTATTGCAGGTCAGGCGACGTGTTCACGTGAGCTGATGGAGCAGACTGACGGTCTCGACATGGTGGTTGCACCAATTGGTGGCGGTGGGATGATCTCAGGTACTTGCCTAACCTTATCTAACATAGCTCCAGAAATACAGATTATCGCAGCAGAGCCAGAAAACGCTGACGACGCTTATCGTAGCTTTAAGGCTGGATACATCATCGCTGACGATGCACCAGAAACAATCGCAGACGGCCTGAAAGTGCCGCTGAAAGATCTCACATGGCACTTTGTGTCCAACCACGTCACAGACATCCTTACAGCCTCTGAAGATGAAATTGTCGATGCCATGAAGCTAACTTGGAAGCGGATGAAGATCGTAATGGAAGCAAGTTGCGCAGTACCATTGGCGACAATTTTGAAGAACAAAGACCAATTCGCCGGAAAGCGTGTTGGTGTGATTATCACGGGCGGCAACGTTGATCTTGACACCTTGCCTTGGGTTTAGAACCCAGCCTACCCAAAAGTTAGAAACGGAGAATTATTATGAACGCACCAGTTAATTTCGACAACTTAGAAGTCGGCTACGATGTACCTGCAGTTCCAGGCATGGATGAGGCAGACATTCAAACGCCTTGTTTGGTATTAGACTTGGACGCGCTAGAGCGTAACATTGTTAAAATGGGTGATTTTGCCAAAGAAATGGGTGTTCGTCACCGCGTTCACGGCAAAATGCACAAGTCTGTAGACGTTGCTTTGCTACAGGAAGAGCTAGGCGGCTCTTGCGGTGTTTGCTGTCAAAAAGTTTCTGAAGCAGAAGTTTTTGCACGCGGTGGCATTAAAGATGTGTTGGTCAGTAACCAAGTTACACAACCTGAGAAAATCGACCGTTTAGCAAGAATGCCAAAACTTGGCGCTCGTACTATTTGCTGCGTTGATGACCCGGAAAACGTTGCAAACCTGTCCGCGGCTGCTCAAAAGCACGGCACACAGATTGAGTGCCTTGTTGAAATCGACTGTGGCGCTGGACGCTGTGGTGTTACGACTTCGCAGGACGTTGTAAACATTGCTAAGCTAATCGACGCTGCGGATGGCCTGAAGTTTGGTGGTATCCAAGCTTATCAGGGTGCAATGCAACACTTAGATTCTTATGAAGATCGTAAAGCTAAGATTGATATTGCTGTTGCTCAAGTTACAGAAGCAGTAACAGCGCTTAAGGCTCAAGGCTTAGAGTGTGACATCGTTGGCGGTGGCGGTACTGGTTCGTACTACTTTGAGGGTAACTCAGGTGTATTTAACGAACTGCAGTGTGGCTCTTACGCATTCATGGACGCTGACTATGGACGTATCTTGGACAAAGACGGCAACCGAATTGACCAAGGCGAATGGGAGAATGCTCTGTTCATTTTGACTTCTGTCATGAGCCACGCCAAAGAAGAGCTAGCTGTTGTTGACGCTGGCCTTAAGGCACAGTCAGTGGATAGTGGTTTGCCAGTTGTTTACGGTCGTGATGACGTTGAATACTTCAAGTGTTCTGACGAACATGGCGTTATTCGTGACCCACAGAAGGTACTACAGGTGAACGACAAGCTTAAGCTTGTCCCAGGGCACTGTGACCCGACCTGTAACGTTCATGATTGGTACGTTGGTGTACGTGGTGGAAAAGTTGAAAAGCTTTGGCCTGTTTCTGCACGCGGTAAGGCGTTCTAAGTCAATACACTCCAATCTATTTTTTTCCAGTCGTCTGTGTGTATCTTTCTCCTAGGACACACGTAGGCGATCTGGTTTGAAGGACACACTTATGTTGATAGTTCCAGAGCGTGAAATCGCTAATCTTATGACACGTGAAGCAGCGTTTGATGCTGTCGAAGGTGTGTTTGCCTCGATGGCAATTCAGAATGCATACAACTTCCCCGTCATTCGTGAAGACATAGGTCACGTTGATGCTCTCTACGGTTTTAAAGGTGGTTTTGATAAGTCAGGCATGACCTTAGGCGTAAAAGCTGGTGGATATTGGCCTAATAACCTTGAAACTAATGGCAACATTAATCATCAATCCACAATTTTCTTGTTTGATCCTGATACGGGAAAAGCCAAGGCAATGGTTGGTGGCAACCTATTGACCGCCCTTAGAACAGCAGCGGCTTCTTCGGTTTCGATAAAGCATCTTGCACGTAAAGATGCGAAGGTAATTGGTATGGTTGGCGCGGGTCATCAAGCAACATTCCAATTGCGTGCTGCGTTGGAACAGCGTTCTTTTGAAAAGGTCATTGGCTGGAATTTACATCCAGAAATGTTACCTAACCTTGAAAAAGTAGCTTCTGAAGCTGGCTTGCCGTTTGAGGCTGTTGAACTGGATGGTTTGACTGAAGCAGATGTTATCATTTCAATCACGTCGTCTTTTGCAGCAAGCTTGATGTCTGAGCACGTTGGTGACGGTGCACACGTTGCTTGTATGGGAACTGATACAAAAGGTAAGCAAGAGCTAGAGCCTGCATTGCTCAAAAGAGCAACAGTCTTTACCGATGAAGTTGCGCAGTCAATTTCCATTGGTGAAGCGCAGCATGCAGTTGGACAAGGTCTTATTTCAAGAAATGATATCACTCAAGTTGGCGAAGTTATCAATGGCTCACATGTGGGACGTTCCAGCGAAAGTGAGGTGACTGTTTTCGATGGAACTGGTGTTGGCTTGCAGGATTTGGCAGTTGCAGCACGAGTAGTCGAGCTGGCTGTTGAAAAAGGCATCGCGATTGAAGTGGACTTCTAATTTGCAAAGCGACAACCTTACTCTCCAAGAATTGCCTGGTACATTATTGCCAGGTATTATTCTTCAGTCGACAAACGGTGACAGTGTTTCCTTAGCTCAGCTATCGGGTTGCACTGTCATTTATGTTTATCCCCGAACATCTCCACCAAACGGTAAGCCTATAGACGGTTGGGATGAAATACCGGGAGCCAAAGGCTGCACACCTCAATCCTGCTCTTTTAGAGACCACTTTGCAGAACTACATTCAGCTGGTGTTGATCAAGTCTACGGTTTGTCGGCACAAACGCGCTCTTACCAAAAAGAGGTGGTGGAAAGGTTGCATTTGCCGTTTGAACTCCTCTCAGACGCTAGTCTTAAGTTAAAGTCGGCGCTTGGATTGCCTACATTTAATGCAGGCGGTATGATTTTATATCATAGAATGACGATGGTCATCAATGAAGGCGTTAT
>JBMYWL010000191.1:0-3790 GCA_049607365.1 Alphaproteobacteria bacterium
ACGGGCGTGTCATTTCCAACACCGCGAATGGTCTTCAACAAGGTTAGGCCATCAATGTGGGGCAACATGCGGTCTAAGATTAATACGTCGTATGACTCGGTCGAGGCCAGAAACAGGCCCTCTTTTCCGTCAGAGGCTGTATCAATCGTGTGTCCAGCTTCTTTTAAGGCTTTAGAGACAAAAGCCCTTACTTCCGCATCATCTTCAACGACCAACAAGCGCATAATATTTGGTTTCCCATCCAAGCAGAAATCTAAACTAACAGTATAATTTCAACTGTGTCATCGAACTTGCAGCGACATTAACATCCTGTAACTGTGAAATCTTGGCCCAGAAAAGAAAAAAGGCTCTGCGTCCAGAGCCTTAAGTTTGAACAAGGGAGGAAAGGAGTAACACTCCTATGGTAGTTGGGAACGAGCCCCCCTCATCCGCGGATTAGAATTTTAATTTATTGAGCCGGAACTTGCTGTAACGGCTGAAACTGGGGCTGAAACTGGGATTGAAATTGGGGTTGTTGAGGCAGTTGCGGCAAAGCCTGTGGAGGAAGTACCTGAGGTGGCAAACCCTGAGGTGGCAAACCCTGTGTTGGAACACCTTGTTGAATCATCCCTTGATCCGGACTTAAACCAAAACTGGATTGTTGGAACTGTTGGGGTGCAAACTGTTGGCCCTGAAATTGTGGAGGCGCAAATTGGGTTTCAAACTGTTGGAAAGCCTGAAACTGTGGAGCCATGTATTGAGGAGCAGGAATTTGCCCGCCAACTGGCTGTCCAAAACCCTGACCTGATGCTGTTTGAATTGAAGAGCAGTTTTTTGCCAAAGCCAGACGGAACTCGGCACGTTCAGAGCTTCCCGTTAAGGACGGAACCCTAGAACCAAAACCACGAGATTGAACACGTGCGGCGTCTACACCGTTGTTTGACAGTTGTTGGCCCAAATAACTGGCGAGTGTGTCGGTATAAGAAAGTTCCAACGCATCATTGCCAGACTTCGCAGTGTGTCCAATAACCTGAACAAAAACTGTTTGGTATGGCGATAGGACCTGCGCCAACATCGGCATCAAATACTCGCCATTCGCGACAGATTTACCGCCTTGAACATCAGAAATAGGCACAACAAAACCAACGGCATTGCCTTGGCCCGTGACGTATGGGCTGATGCCGACAGGCGCCAGAGTATTTTGCAGCGTCGCGTTCAACTCGTTAACAGTTGGGCAGAAGTTGGTGCCGAAAGAAGCAGGTGCTTCAGCCTGAAACTGTTGAACCGGAAACTGCTGAACTGGGAACTGCTGTTCTGGAAACTGTTGTTGAACAGGCGGTTGAATAATTTGCTGAGCTGGAAACGGCTGCGGTGCAAAAGATTGTACGACTTGCTGTTGTGGAATTTGCCCAAACGGGGGTTGCTGCACCTGAAATTGAGGAGCTGCTTGTTGAAAACCCGCTACAGCGTTTGGCTGAATACCTTGAGGTATAGCTTGGGGAATACCCTGTTGAACCGGAAACTGCCCAAATTGCTGTGGTCCAGTTTGAACACCTGCGATCTGCTGGAAACCCTGTTGTTGGAAACCCTGTTGCTGGAAACCCTGTTGTTGAAGGCCTTGGGGCTGAAAACCCTGAAGAGCACGTGGGTCGTAGGCAACTGGTCCACCGCTTAAAGACTGGTTTTGAAGCGAAGCAAAAACGGGGTCGTTCAAGCGTGCAGCTGCATCTGGCGTGGTTAAAGCGCGCGGGTCAATTCCAGCTTGAATAAGGGCTTCGGTTGAAAGATTCCCAAAACCACCTTGTTGTTGAATTTGTTGATTGGCGAGTTGTGAATTCAAGACTGTGTTCTGAAACTCTGGTCCAGAACCCTGAATTAAGGGACCATTAGCGTCGCCGAACAAACCGCTATCCACGGTCGTTACTGGTGGCGCAGATCTAAAACCGCCAAAGCTGCCAAACATGCCACAACCGGAAACACTTACCAGCAGGACGGAGATAAGTGTTGCCTTACCTACACGCGAAAAATTCTGACGCCCCAACATCTGCCTTAACCCTCAATATACACTTGTGACCAAAAAACACCTGTTTTGGTCCGAAATTCACACGCGCAAAGACACCTGAAATTGAATATCTTCTTTCGCGACTCTAATTTATTTAGATTCTTATGGATTCGTTTAACCATATTAGATCGAATTTGGCTAGAACTTTCTGGAATTGCTCAGGGCTCGCCCTACTGTCGTATGTTGGCCGAGCAAATTTGACTTGGCGTTGGTGTCGCCTCTCTTGTCGTCTTCACGCAAGTCATTGTATTCACGATTTATATGAATTAGTTTAATTTTCCATTCGCACCCTAGCCCTTAAAGGCAAGTTGCATTTTTAGGTCAATTCTATGTCGAACGAAATAAATCCAGATACACCCGATACAGCAGCGGAGACATCATCAGCTCCTGCACGCGGACGAAACCGTGGTGGCAGAGACAAGAGCGGAGGTGCCGCTGCACGACGTGCGCTACGCTCGAAGAAAGAGCACCTTGTGCTGCCAGTGATTGAGCGCCAAGCTCAGCCAACCAACGTTCTTGATGAAGAAGGCATGGCGCTTATTGAGCACAACGCCCAAACCATTCTGGAAGAAGTGGGCATTCGCATTGAAGAAGAGCCACATGCGCTTGAGCTTTTGAAAAATGCTGGTTGCGATGTTGTTGGTGACTTGGTCAAATTTCCGCGTGGTCTAACGTTGGACCTGATTAAAACCGTTCCATCTAAATTTACTCAGCTTGCCCGCAACCCCGCGCGCTCGGTGGAAATTGGTGGAAACAAAACTGTTTTCGCACCTGTTTACGGCCCACCGTTTGTGACCGATTTGGACAAGGGCCGTCGTTACGCAACTTTGGATGATTTCCAAAATTTCGTGAAGCTTGTGTATCAATTACCCGCCCTTCACCACTCTGGTGGTACAGTTTGCGAGCCAGTGGATGTGCCCGTTAACAAGCGCCATTTCGACATGGTCTACAGCCACATTAAATACAGCGACAAGCCCTTCATGGGTTCTGTAACAGCACCAGAGCGTGCGCTTGACACAATCGAAATGTGCAAAATCGTTTTTGGTGAAGATGTTGTAAAGTCAACACCTGTGACAACCAGCCTTATCAACCTGAACTCACCTTTGGTGTTTGATGGTATTATGCTGGGTGCAATGAAAAACTACGCCGAAAGCAATCAGGCTTGCATTATCTCCCCATTCATCGTTGGCGGTGCCATGTCACCAACAACAGTGGCTGGAACTGTAACACAGGCGCTTGCTGAAGCTTTGGCAGCTGTTTCATTGAACCAGCTTTATAACCCAGGTGCCCCAGCAATTATGGGTACTTTTGCAGCATCCATGTCTATGCAAACCGGCGCACCAGCATTTGGTACACCAGAGCCAGCGCTTGTGTTGATGGCCATGGGTCAGTTTGCCCGTCGTTACAACCTTCCGTTCCGTTCAGGCGGTAGCCTTTGTGGTTCTAAACTGCCGGATGCGCAAGCAGCCTACGAAAGTGCAAACACAATTAACCCAACAATGCGTGGCGGTGTAAACTTCTGTCTACACGCAGCTGGTTGGTTAGAAGGTGGTCTTTCAAGCTCTTACGAAAAACTGATCATGGACGCCGACCAGTTGCACATGCAGCAAATTCTGGCTGGCGGCATTGATCTGTCAGAAAATGGACAGGCGCTTGATGCAATTCGTGAAGTTGGCCCAGGAAACCACTACCTTGGTGCAACTCACACGCAAAACAACTTCGAAACTGCCTTCTATCGTTCACCTATTT
>JBMYWL010000192.1:0-3673 GCA_049607365.1 Alphaproteobacteria bacterium
CGAGAAATTATAACCGACACCAACCTTTGCATTTTCGTTTATGTGACGATATACGCCCGCTAAACCGCCAAATTTTATTTGATCCGCGGCACCCATTTTGATCATGCGGGCTTCCAGCAAAGCGTCCCATTTTCTCAAAAAGTGAACATCTCCACGTAACACAGCCAAATGCACTTGATTACTAAACCAGTTGTTGTCTGTTCGGGTTGCTGTTTGCTCACTGATTTTCAAACCATACTTGGCACCTAAGGTTAACCAATGATTTACCGCTAAGTTAACATCAGCTGACATCATGTGACTTCGTTGTTTAAACCCTGTCGTTGAACCAAATGCATTGACCTGAGCTGAAGGTGGAAGGTCGTGCAAGAACGTGTAACGGATTAGCGCGTTCAACTTGTCAGAAGCCACAGGACGATAAGCCAGCCCCACAGAACCTTCGACAAATTCACCGTTATCATTGCCATTTGGTGACTGGTTGGATGCCGAGTGTGCGACACTTAAGTTTGTCTTAAAGCTAAAGTCTTTGTTAAGCTCAAACTTTGCTTTCGCACGACCCAATACAGAGGTTCTCTCCACACCAACCGCATCTTTTTCTGTCCGCCATTCAGCACCCGCCGAAGCTTGAACAGAACGATTGTTGTAAGCAACACTTGCCGCAATTGCCCGTCTGGTTAAAGCGGAAACCTTGCCCATTTCACCTGAAACGCTAAAGTTCCAGTTCTGGCTAGGCGCATATTCAATGCCCATTGCATGTGTTAGGCCTGTCATATTCCGGCTTTGGTGTATCAGGCGCTCTTCACCGAACAAGGTTGCTTTATCGCCAAACCTGCGTTTTGCACCAAATGTAAGTTGGCCTTCACCACCTTGCTTGGCAGCATATGAAGTGTATAAGGAACCAATTTCAGAAAGCTTATACGTCGCCTCTGCCTTTGCTTCTATACCCGAAGATTTAGCGTGAGAAATTTCACCTCCCAACGCCAAGCGTTCAGCGATGTTGTATTTTGCGCCAACGCCAAAACGTTGATCAGCAAAGCCAGATGTACCCTGTTGCATAGTACCCTTAGCAAATGCATACAAAGCGTTTCCAGCCTCATTTTCATACCCAATTTTACCTGCAATTTCAGTTTTGTTTGCCTGCGTCGAAGACATCTCATGTGCTGCACCTACTGTCAGCTTAATGTCTTCCACAATTTCGACCTCAACTTCACCTTCAATGCGATCCCTTTTCAAGCCAACCGCATTGTTTTCATGATCGTACGAAAGCCTTGCGTTCACCTTGTCGTTCGGTGCCGCGTTTACTTCTAGCCCCCATTTCGTGGTTGAGACGGCAACTTGCCCTTCAGAGCCAGCAGCCTTGAAACCTGCGCCGTATTGACGTGCATACGCTTTGGCTGTTCCTTTGACGGCGTTGTTGGTAACACTACCCAGGTTCGTTTCAGCTTCCACTGCATACATCATGGCCCCACCGCTGTTGCCAGCAGACGGAATTTGATTGTATTGAAAGCCACCATCAGCAGATGTGTTTTGCCCACCCGCTTGACCTTTGGAATAGGCAACTTCAAATTGAACTTTAGATTCAGGTGTAATCTGAATTGTCGCATGTCCTGCTGTAACTTGATGTGTAGAAGACCCCGCTTTGTCAGAAACAGCTGCAACACCAAGTTCGATGTGGTCACCCAGCCAAACAGCAGCAGACCCGCCCAACATATGACCGCTTGAGGTATCAGTTCCAGCGACATAGTCATAATCAATTACCAAGAAAGCACCGTGCCCTTGCAGAGAACCGTCAGTGAAAATACTGTCATCTTCAACCGTTGAGGCCAGTGGCCTGTTCAATGTAATACGACCATTGAATGCGTCGATGCTATAATCATCTTCAAATTCAAGTTGCTGCTCGCTGATGACCAAGCCGGAGAAATTATCCCGCACTTGCAGTGTCACGGTTTCTGATCCAATGACGATGTCACGGTGCATTAGGTAGTACAAAGATCCCCCAGTTCCTTGAAGAATGTCTGTAGAATGAACCGTTTCTGGTAGTGCGCCGTAAGCTGTTACCTGAATTCGGTTATCACCAAACTTCGTTTCACCGCCTTCTCTGATGTTCACCTTGGCACCATACAATCCACGATTTACCTTTATGGACTCACCCACATTCAAATCAGTTTTGTAGTTACCAATAAGACCATAAGACTCATCCCGTTCGACACGAACGTAGAATTTGCCATTCGTTGGTGCATCTTCGGTGATTTCAGAGTTATCACCGTAAATTGGGTAATATTTGTCAGGATCTATTCTGCGAATTAAGGCCTTTGGATCGGTTTTATGTAACGTTGTAAAGATGTCTTCCAAATCACCCTCGCCTGTATCAGCCATGGCGGTTAGCAGAATGTCACCTTTCACTTTACCACGCAGGTAAAACGCAACACGGCCTTCAGTGATCGTTTCGTTGTAACTACCAGCATCAGTCTTCACTACTGAATGGCCAAATGTTGCCTCGGCTATTCCAACCATAAAGACTTCGTTCGCATCTACCTCAACACGTCTGGTAATTTCGTAGCGGCTTCCGTTCGGGAAAACCGGAACAACGTCAATGTCATGAATGCCAACCGGCATAATCTGTTCGACAACAAACCCGCCAGATGCGTTGGTCGGAATTTGCGCGCCCAACACATAAACACGGCTTCCTTTCTCCAGACCCCTTCCAGCTATGGTAATTGTGCCACCATTCAGGCGGATGCCAGCTGTTGCTAGTGCAGATTTACCATAGCCACGCATGTCGGGTTTGTCTTTTGCATCAACAATTGTTGCATCAAAGTCGAACGATGGCTCGCCAACCATGACTTTTTGCAAACTTGTCTCGTCAAACTTACCCTGCTTGTCATAAACTCTTAGGGTGAAGAACATTTCGCCCCGTGCTTCAGGTTTAATTTGAAGACGGATCAAATCATCTTCTGGCTGTTGAATAATGTCCCGTGGAGTGCCTTTTCCGTCTTGCGAAGCATCAAAAATGCGGACTTCGGCCTTATCAACCCAATGCCCATAGTTCCAGTAAGGTGTGATGCGCACCACACGACCACGTTCTGATTTTTCAACACGCGCTGTTACATTCAAACGACGGTTTAGCTCAAACCCGTCAAAGCGAACTTCAAGGTTTTGATTTGCCAACACACGATCGCTTTCACGTTGGTCAGATTGAGATGTTCTTGAACCCGGTGTCAGGTCAAGGTTGTGGTTTGAGATTTTTACAAATGAAGGGCTTCCAAAAGCTGAAATGCCATAAGCATCCTTGACCGCTGACATGGGCAACGTTGGATCACGGGTCAGCAATTGCTCTGTATTCGCACCAACGTGTGTCAAAACGAGCTTGCCAGCTTGACGGTCGATAACCTCCATTTCGACCTGACTTTTGGCCAATTCGTACCTGTTGGCACCACGATTACGCTTTGATTTACGGTTCCACATAATCCGTATGAACTTTGCAACCGTCTCAGCACGCTTTATGCCCAACGCACGTTTTTCACCCTCTGTTGTGTTGTAAACAACGCGAACAACTGACGGACCATTTTCTTGAAGCAACTGCCAAACTGGGCCAATCGCTTGATTGAAACGGTCGGTGATCATTGTGCTTGAAGCGTCAAACGCGCGCTTATCAAGCTCAAGTGTTACCAGCTTG
>JBMYWL010000193.1:0-3667 GCA_049607365.1 Alphaproteobacteria bacterium
AGCCCAAGAATTGAGCATATTGTATTGCTCGACCGTGGAATAACCCCCCTGTTTCTTCCCCATTGGGCCAGACCATTTTTCAAAAACACTCGCGATTATAGTTCGCGCTCCAACTACATTTGCTTCGCTCTGAGACACACCTAATTCTAAATTAATTACCCCTTTCCGCTTCTCTAGAAAGGTTTCATAAAGGCTTTGCCAACGACTGTAGTCTCTCATATCAATTTGTGAAATGCCTGCGTTTAGCCATTTCTCGGACCATGTCGCTTTTAGGTTCAATTTTGTTGTTTCGCAGCCCTTCAGATCTTGATCTATAGCGGAAATTTCAGCTTCAGCCTTATTGATTTCATTGGTCAAAGAAGCCAGCTTGGCAAGGTCATCTGCCTTTGAAAGGCGCTTAGCACTAAGCTTATCCAAATTTGACAACAAGGCTTGAACGTTAGTTAGTTTTTCAGCTGTTGCTTCAAATTTTCGTGCAGCATTTAAAATAATCGCTTGGCGTATGCAATCATCTCTTTGATCAATCGTCTCTTGGAACTGTTGCTCATCAATTTCGGGCGCCTCTTGGGACAGTCGCGTTTTTTGACTTTCCAGATCCCTTAAACTTGATTTTACAGACTCTATCCGCTTTACCAGTGTGCGTTCTTCCTGGATTGTTCCACGAGCTTGCTCAATCAATCCACGCATTTCGTCGGATGCTGGAACGTCACCGAAATCAACACTTGGTAAATCCAACTGCCGAGTAAGGTCCAACACTTCATTTTTCTTTTCAGAAAGTTGATTTTCCAAACTCGTGAGGTTTTTCTGCAAGTGGTCCAAGTCAGGCAAACCGACCAGTTCACTTACGTCAAGCGATTGAACCTTTTCATCAACATTCTGGTCTTCCAACAAAGATGACTTTGAATTCTCAAGTTGACGTGCAGCATCCTCAAGATCGGCTGACAACTGCTTCACAACTTCCAGAAAGCCTACATGGTCACCCATGAGCCAATCTTCCGGCAGGTGTAATTCATTGCATTTATCTTTCAACTTCAAGGCTTTAAGTTCGCACTGCTCCAGCGCCGCCGTATTCTTTGAAGTCAAAAAATCACGCTTCAAAACCAACTCACTCGTTTTTTGAACGGTCAATAAAACTGCTCGTTTCTCTGCGAGTAATTGGGCCAAATTGTCCCGCGCTCGTTCAGCCTTATGAATTTTACCGGATAGTTCGGCGTATTTCTGTTGGTTGAACTCAACCCCCTTTAACTGTTCCTGCAAGGCGACCCGTTTAGCAATCAGTTCGTTTATCTTTTTGGTTGTTCCCCTTGGTCTGAAGAGATCAGCAGCTTGAGCTTCGTGATAGGCAATCTTCTTTTGTATCGGCACTAATCCAGCGCCCGCAGCAAACAAGCTTTGACCAAGGTTTCCCTGCCCACTCATCAGTTCTTGTCCGCCATCACGAAGTTCATCGTGACTAAGTGCGTGCAAATTCAGAAATTGCTTTTCATTCACACCACCCAATGCTGCTTGTAAGGTTTCAACCGACACCTCACTTCCCGCAGCACTAAACCCGTTGGTTTTTGTTGTGTTGCGTTCGAAGTTCTCAAACTTACCGTCGATCTGCACACTTGCCAACAGTTTTGATTTCGATCTTATAGTTCCAAATTGGTCTGGATCGTTTCGGCTTGGAAACCCGTACAAGAACCGAACGAAGGCGCGTAGCAATCGGGATTTACCTGCTTCATTCGCACCTAAGATTATGTGAAGCCTTTTATCTGGGTCAAATTCCAGAAGCCTATTTTCAAAACCGGCATAATGCTGAAATTCAAAGGAGCGAAAACGCATTTTACTTCTCCACTTCCAACACGCTCAAGTCGGCAAGAACAAAATCCTTAAGTTCTTCAGGGTCAAGTTCTGGAATTGAAAGACTGTGTGAGCTGAAAGACTTCGATAAGTCATCAAACAGATTATCTCTCAAATCAAAATCAATATCAAACGGCAGGTTAAGGGCCTCCGGCAAATCATACTGATAAAACCGTAGGTCTTTTAGATAAGCTGAGCCAGTTCCTATTTTTATGCTGTCTATCCGAACGCCTTCGAGCAACTCCTGTTGTTTTTGTTGCAATGACACAAACAAGTTCGTTGGACACGAAACAACCAGTCGATAAACAAGTGCCTTATCTGCTTGCGCCGCATCAATCATGGCGACAGCTTGTGACTTCACCGTTTCAAAGGTGTCATCTTCAGACAGCTTCAATTTCAAAATCTCATACTCGAATTGTGCTAGGTCCAGCAATTCAACGATGGTTGTTCCATCTTCAACCAAGACAAGATTCACGCCTTTGGCACCTTGCTCTTTAACGTTTCTGCCCTGAATATTCCCACAAAACCCAACCCATGGAGCCGTATTAAACACTCGGGCAGTATGAATGTGCCCCAATGCCCAATAGTCATAGTTTTTCGCTGTCAAATCAGCCAAAGAACAAGGGGCGTAACGAGCGTGGTCTCCATCAACCGACAAGGAGGTGTGAAGCATTCCAATATTATAACATCCCTCAAGTGCTGCCGGGTAAGCAAGGGATAGGTTCTGATCAATTGGGCCTTTGTGAAAAGATTGACCGTGTATAGCGACACCCAAGTTTTTGAGTTCAAAAGTGACAGCCTTATCAGCTGTGCAAACATGAAGACCTTCGATGCTTTCGAGAAATGCAAACTCGGCTGTCAAAGGATCATGATTACCATGAATCAAATACACTGGAATCTGAGCCGCGCTCAGTCGCCCTAAACAATCGGAAAACTTCTTCCTGTCTTGTTGACTAACCCGCTCAGAATCAAACGTGTCACCCGCAAAAAGAATGAAATCAACCGCTTCTGATAGACAAGCTTCAATCAAACGGTCAAATGCATTCCAAAGCGCTAAAGCGGGTTTTGTTTCCCCAAATGTCGGAACGCCAATGGCCGAACCCAAATGTAAATCAGCAGCGTGAATAAACTTCATTTTTCACAACTCGAATTTGCATCAACAACACCGGAGACAAGGTTGTTGGTCATAAGATCACTCAAAATTACGGATGTAGGTTGAACGCATATACTCGAAATCAACTCCGTCATTTCCTTGTGTTTTCTTCGCGTCATTGAAATTGCTTCTTCAGGGCTGACCTTATTGAATTTGAATTCCGCTCCAGACAGCAATTGACTCAATCGGCCCAACTCACAACTAACGACAGTTGCAATCTTTGTGTATCCACCGATTGTCTGACGTTCTGCCAGCAATACAATCGGCAAACCTGAACCTGGCACCTGAACAGATCCGGGCGCAATACCATCAGAAAGTATATCTGCTGAGCTTTCGTGTTCTAAAACTGGTCCTTGTAAACGCATTCCCATTCTATCTGTGTTTCGCCCCACTTGATAAGTTGAGGTCAAAAAACGCTTTATTTCCGCCACCGAAAAAGCATCGTCTTGAGGGCCCATAACGACTGACACCTCGAACATCTTCGTCAATAGTGATTTTACCTGTTTTGCTGGCAAATACATAGGTTTCACGTCAGCATTGGAAGCTACGAGCGGCAATAAGTCACCATCAATCAAGTTTCGCCCTTTGTGCCCACCCATTCCAGCACGGGCGTGGGTGGAGCGACTTCCGTATAAAGGTGGTGTATTCAATCCGCCGCGAACCGCGAGATAT
>JBMYWL010000194.1:0-3652 GCA_049607365.1 Alphaproteobacteria bacterium
CTAGCCGCTTCGCCTCATCTTCTGTCAAGGCTACCCCGGTTGGGTTATTGGGTGATGTAAATATTAGAACCTTGGTTTTTGGGCTGATATTTTTCTCAATCAAGTCGAAGTCTGGCCTGAAACCGGACGCTTCGTCAGCGGGCACCCGCAGCAATGACGCCCCCGTACATCCAATCGCTGCTTCATATGTCACATAAAGCGGATCAACAGCCAACACTTCGTCGCCTTCAGTTAACAAGCATTGGATAGCAGCGTAAAGTGAGCACTGAGCACCTGCGAGTAGAATTGTGTTCTCCGCTTTGTATACATCGGCACGCGCGAGTTTGTTTGCATACACCGCAATTGCCTCACGAACCGCCGCACGACCTGGAATGTCAGCGTAGTGTGTGTCACCATCACGAAGTGCTTGTACTGTTGCTTCTATAACAGGTTCAGGCGTGTCAAAATTCGGATCACCCACAGACAACAGAATTACATCTTCACCTCTGTTGAAGGCTTGTTCAGCTATCCAGTGTTGGTCCCAAGCCTCAGCACCTTCACCGTGAATTCTATCGACAAGCGGCGAAAACCTATTTTTGCTGTTGCCATTCATTTGTTATATCCTGTTCGTTTTTTCCGGCTAGTTTTCAGCCAGTTTCTTGGCGTAATTCAATGCTGTTACCAAACTTCCCTCATCAGCAATACCCTTTCCAGCGATATCAAAAGCAGTGCCGTGGTCCGGGGAGGTCCGAACAAATGGAAGGCCGATAGTAATATTTACCCCATCTGCAATACCCATGTACTTGACGGGTATAAGTCCTTGATCGTGATATTGAGCAACAACAATGTCAAACTCGCCTTTGCGTGCTCTGGCGAAAATTGTGTCACCGGCGTAAGGTCCAGAGGCATTTATTCCGTCTGTTTTTGCAGCGTCAATCGCTGGGCATATATGGTCAATCTCTTCAGAACCAAACAAACCGCCTTCACCAGCATGTGGGTTCAACCCAGCAACCGCAATACGCGGGCTTACAATCCCCAGCAATTTGCACGCTTGATTGGCCAATTTGATTGTTCGTAGAACGCGCTCTTTATTGATTAAATCACAAGCATCGCGAAGTGGAACGTGGATCGTTGTCAGAACAACACGTAATTCATCGTTTCCAAGCAACATCGCAACTTCAGCGCCTTTTGCACGATCAGCCAGCACCTCTGTGTGTCCAGGGAAATTTACACCTGCAGCAGCCCAAGCTTCCTTGTGAATTGGCGCAGTGACAATGCCAGCAATTCGCTTATCTTTAGCAAGCCCGATTGCTTCATCTAAATAGTCAAATGATGCTTGACCAGCTCTGGCTGATACCGTGCCAAATTCGTGGCCCGCAAACGAAGGTCCATGTTGAAAAACCGCTAAACCTGAGGTGCCAGAAACCTGAGGCATAGAAATTGACCTAATGTCTAAATTTATACCACAGATGTCTGCTGCTTCTATCAACCGTGCCTTATCACCGATTACGAAGCAATCGTGAAGCAAACCACGGTTGGCGGCTTTGACAATAGTTTCTGCACCCACGCCCATGGCATCACCCATGGTAATTGCAAACGGAAGCTGGGTGCTGATTGTCACTTTAATCGCCCTAAACGTTAAATGTTGAACGACCTGGGTAAATCGCTGCGGTGCCAAGCTGATCCGCAATTCTTAACAGCTGGTTGTATTTGGCATTGCGATCTGAGCGGCTTAAAGATCCGGTTTTTATCTGTCCACAACCAAGTGCAACAGCCAAATGTGCAATGGTTGAATCTTCAGTTTCGCCCGAACGATGTGACATGACAGAAGTAAAGCCTGCTTTATGCGCCATGCTTACTGCGTCCATGGTTTCAGTCAGAGTGCCAATTTGGTTAACCTTAACCAAGATTGAATTTCCAACGCCTTGTTCAATTCCTCTTGCTAAGCGGGCAGGGTTGGTAACAAACAAATCATCACCTACCAACTGAGTTGTGGAGCCAATTTTGTCGGTAAGCATCTTCCACCCATCCCAGTCATCTTCATGCATGCCGTCTTCAATTGAGATGATTGGAAAATTGTTAACCAAATCAGTTAGATAGTTGACATTCTGCGCAGAGGATAAAGACTTACCTTCGCCAACCATTTCATATTTGCCGCCTTTGTAATACTCGCTCGCGGCACAATCTAAAGCCAACAATACGTTTTCGCCTGGCTTATATCCAGCGTCTTCAGTCGCCTTCATAATGAACTCCAGAGCTTCTTTAGCAGAAGACAAACCTGGAGCAAAACCACCTTCATCACCAACATTTGTGTTATGACCAGCTTTTGAAAGTGACTTTTTCAACGCATGGAATATTTCAGCACCTGCGCGTAGGCCTTCGCTAAAGTTTGGTGCTCCAACAGGCATCACCATGAATTCCTGAATATCAATTGGGTTGTCTGCATGCTCGCCACCGTTGATAATGTTCATCATTGGGACGGGCATGGTTCTGGCCTGAACTCCACCTAAATACTGAAACAATGGAAGGCCAGCGTCGACAGCAGCAGCTTTTGCAACTGCCAAACTGACGCCTAAAATTGCGTTTGCGCCCAATCGACTTTTATTTTCTGTTCCGTCGAGAGCAATCAAAATGTCATCGACACCTTTTTGCTGTTCAGCATCGACGTCAAACAAAGCTTCAAATATTTCGCCTTTAACGTTTTCAACTGCTTTTTGAACGCCTTTCCCGCCATATCGTGATTTGTCTCCATCACGTAATTCTACGGCTTCATGTACGCCTGTTGAGGCACCAGATGGAACAGCTGCACGTCCAAAAGAGCCAGATTCAAGCGTTACCTCAACTTCAACTGTCGGGTTTCCACGTGAGTCTAAAATTTCACGTGCATGAATGTCTACGATTGCGGTCATGTGATTGGTTGCTCCTAAAGCGAGATTGGGTTTTGTTTTGCAAGGCTGTCGAAAGCCTTTAACGTGGTAAGAAGATCTTTTAGTTTGTGCAGTGGCACGAGGTTAGGGCCATCAGAAAAGGCTTTGTCCGGGTCGTTGTGACACTCCAAAAAGACACCAGCAACACCAAGAGAAACAGCTGCACGCGCCAAAACGGGTACAAATTCACGTTGCCCGCCTGTTGTCCCACCTTGACCACCTGGTTGTTGTACAGAGTGGGTGGCATCAAATATGACTGGGTGGCCCATCTTGGCCATTGTAGGCAATCCACGGAAATCCGTCACGAGTGTGTTGTAACCAAACGACGTACCACGCTCACAAACCATGACGTTTGGGTTTCCAGTTTCAGTAACCTTCGTTACGACATGCTCCATGTCCCAAGGCGCCAAAAACTGACCCTTTTTCACGTTGATTGCGCGACCGGTTTTCGCAGCTGCGACCAATAAATCTGTCTGTCTGCACAAGAACGCTGGAATTTGTAAAACGTCAGCTACTTTCGCAACCTCAGCACAATGTTGTGGTTCATGAACATCAGTGACAACCGGGAAGCCAAATTTCTCTTTTAAGTTAGCAAACACTTCAAGAGCGGTTGTCATGCCGATGCCACGTTTTCCATTCAACGATGTGCGGTTTGCTTTGTCGTACGACGACTTATAAACCAGACCAATCCCCAATCCATTGCAGATGCTAGACAAAGCATCAGCCATTTCGAATGCATGTTCACG
>JBMYWL010000195.1:0-3620 GCA_049607365.1 Alphaproteobacteria bacterium
GAACGGGTTTCGACGCAGAAATTGGCGAGCGCGGCGTTAAACTGTCAGGCGGTCAACGACAGCGTTTGGCAATCGCACGTGTCATATTGAAAGATGCCCCTATCCTAATTCTGGATGAAGCAACTTCAGCGCTTGATTCAGAGGTTGAGGCCGCCATTCAAAGCCAGCTTGAAAGCTTGCTGGAAGGTCGTACGACCATCGCCATCGCCCACCGTTTGTCGACAATCGCCAAAATGGATCGCTTGGTCATCATGGACAAAGGTAAGATAATCGAAGAAGGCACGCACGCCGAGTTGTTAAAATCTGGCGGTCACTACGCGGGTCTATGGTCTTTGCAGTCAGGTGGTTTCTTGCCGGTTGAGTGATTATATTGCCTTCCCCCCTTCACTGGGCTTGACCCAGTGTCCAGTTGAAAAGTAAAGCAAACCAATGGACCCTCGATCAAGTCAAGGGTTGGAAACTTTCCAAGGCCAAAAAACAATGAAGTCAAACATTCAACCGGATATGGATCGGGTCGTTCACGAGTTACAGCAGCTTGTCGCAATTCAATCGGTCAATCCATACGATGACGCACCGACACCCAATTTCCGTGAGCAAGAGGCTGCGGATTGGCTAGTCGAGCAAATGCAAGCCATTGGTATGGAAGTGTCTAGCCACACTGTTGCTGAAGGCCGGCCCAATGTTTGGGGACGTTTAAAGGGTTCTGGCAATGGTCCAACGTTGATGCTCGCCGGACACACGGACACCGTCGCCGTTGATGGATATGATGGTGACCCTTTTGACCCACGTGTTGAAGGTGGACGGGTCTATGGGCGCGGTTCCGTGGACATGAAAGGACCATTGGTCACGTTTCTTGAAGTCGCACGCATCGCCAAAACCATGGAGCTTAAGGGTGATTTGGTTCTGGCGTACGTTTGCGATGAAGAAGACAAAATGATCGGCTCCACCGCCGCACTGGAAGGCGGCATGAAGGCTGATTTCTGCATCGTGGGTGAGCCAAGCATGTTGACGGTTTGCACCGCACATAAAGGCCAATTGATCTTCAAAGTTGAGGTTGAGGGCTTGGCTTGCCATTCAAGCGGCCCTGAAAAAGGTGTTAACGCGATTGGTCAAGCAGCAGAGCTAATGCTGCACATGCGTGCCTATAATGAAGAACTTAAAGCCCGCGATGGGCATGAATTATGCGAACAAGGTAGATTTACACCCGTTCTTATCGAAGGCGGCGAAACACATTCTACAGTGCCTGGCGGATGTGCTGTGCGCTTTGACAGAAGAACCCTGCCCGGCGAAACAGTCGAAGCAGTGACAGCTGAAATTGAGGCATATCTGGATGTCTTAAGGGCCAAGGGTATGAAGCTTAAACTTGGCTCACCTTCCCCCGCCACTTATCCGTTGGACACCTCGTTGGCTGAAGAAATTGTTGTTTCAACACTGGCAGCGTCTTCGAAAACAACTGGCGTTGAGCAAACAGCATTGGCGTTTCCGGGTGGTACCGATGCGCCTAACTTCGGTTGCCCAACGGTCATTTGTGGCCCTGGGGATTTAGCCCAAGCCCACACCATAAACGAATACATTGAAATTGACCAAATGCGCCTAGCCGTTCATTTGTACCTTGATGTTGTTCAGGACTTGCTGGGCTAGGTTCGCCCCCAGTTCCAAAACAACTGGTTCTCAAATAACTAGTTCCCAAACAAATTGTTCAGCAAGTTCCCTGCTTCTTGTTCCAGTTGTTGCTGTACGTTCGGGTTTTGAAGAATGTTGTTCACGACGCCTTGCCCTTGTTCGCCAACATTTCCACCTAAACCTTGAGTGATTTGTTGGTTTAGCTGTTCACCTATTTGGCCACCCAACTGTCCGCCCAATTCATCTGCCAATTTTTGAGCTGCGCGAGCTGCTTCTTCCTGAAGTTTGTCTTGAGCCTGTTGTTGAATACGCTGCAATTCTTCTTGGGCCTTTTGCTCAATTTTATCACGTTGCTGGTTAATAACCTGCTGAACGTTCTGACCATCTTTAAACAAATTATCTACACCCAAACCTTTAGGCAACAAACCAAGGAACCCGTCAGGGTTTTGCAAGAACGATTGTAACAAAGCGTCTGTGTTCAGCCGCACGTTCGGGTCAACCCAAGAACCAACAACTTGTAAAGGCAGGGTCAGTGTCTTTGTTTCTGCTGTTCCATCTTGACGAAAAACGCCCAGCTCAACCGGCAACTCCATGCGCATTTGCCTGTTGGGCAGGTCCATTTGACCACCGCCCGTTACCTTCAAAACTGGCGACCAGAATTTAATGTCATTGGTTTCAGCGATGCCTTGATTAATGTTGAAACCCAAGGATGCTGTAGAAAACGTTGTTTTCTCGTTGTCGCCTTTCACAGGCGTCAAAATGCCTTGGCGGACATTTGCCACGGTTTTTCGAATGTCAAAGCCCAGCAAAGCACCTTCGTCTATATCTGCACGAGCAGACCCCGACAAATTCTGCATAAGTTGTGCTTCACTTCCCCCGATGCTCTGAACATCTAGTGCTAAGTTGGCAATGCCATCAACGCGGTCAATTCGTAGCAAACTTTCGAGCGCTGCTTTTGCACGAACACCATTCAGGTTGCCACGAAGCGCGAACGACGGTGTTTGATTTTGCGCGTTGATTTTTACATTTGCACCAGTTTGACCGCCAAAAATTGATGTGTCTGGCAAGTTGATTTCTGCTTGCCCATTGTTAACAGTCGCGGTCGCTTCGGTGTGACCAAATTCATACCCACCATATTTCAGTCCGTTAACCACGGCTGTAAGGTCTAGGTCAAACGTTCTTAAGACTGATACATCAATGGGCTCATTACTCCATGATGACTCAAGGGTTCTTTGCTCTTGAACTTGGCTTTCGCGTGCTGCAACCTGTTCGTGGGTCTCACCGCTTATGTATTTGTTCAGGTCGATATTATCCGCGGCAAATCCAATCGCGATTGATGGTTTCGCGCCTGCGAAATTGGCGTCCAAGTTCAACCCTGAGCGGATGTCATCCAACGCGATTTCTGCGTTTTGAATGCGGATGCGGTTAGCTTCATAACTAACCTGACCATTGACACTGGTGCGTTGATAAACATCTGGGCCACCAGGTAACTCAACGCCAAAGGCACGTGCCAGCACTTTTGCAGACGCTACATCTGACCTAAGGTCTCCACGCGCTTCAACCGCACCCGAAGTTGCGTTGGTGCTAATGCGACCGTTAAAACCAGCGTCGATGCTTGGTCCCTTAATGGAAGAGGTTAAACCGTCCAGCCGCAGCGACCCGTCTGCGAAATATATCTCAGAAGCTGCTTGGGCAGAGCCTGACAAAGCGGTTTGAAACGCATCTATGTCAATCATTATGCCAGGTGCCAACAATGAAACCATCCGTACAACTGACGGAGTGTTTGCGTTAAAACGCCCTTGTAACTGCGGGCTACGCATCAGGTCTTTCGCATCTCCTGAATACACCAGGTTGCCAGACGGTGTTTTCAGGTCAGCATTCAAATTGGACAAATCCAAATTTTGCCCTCTAAACGCGACACTGCCACTGGCTGACAAACTACCCGCATCATTCAACAAACCCACTATATTACCGGTCGTACCCATACTTTCCGCCAA
>JBMYWL010000196.1:0-3583 GCA_049607365.1 Alphaproteobacteria bacterium
AAGGGTGATGAAGGGTGGTTGTTCAGGGTTTACGCCTTGTCGGTTTTGGCATCAGCCTTCCCAGCCGTGTTGGTACTTATGTTTGTTCGGGACTACCTGAACTTGGAAGCAAGCTTCCCCGTGTTCATGATGTCTTATGTGTTTGCGGGCCTGGCCTTCATGCCGCTTTGGAAGAAACTGGGACAAAAATTAGGGCTGCAGACAGCGTGGATGATTTCCATGCTTTTGGGCATCGTCGCCTTTGTTGGTGTGGTTTTCTTGGGCGAAGGCGATTTGCTTGCCTTTATGCTTATATGCATCGCAACAGGTGCGGTTTTCGGCGCAGATGTGGTTCTACCGCAAACACTTGTTGCCTTACGTGTGGATGCGGATGCTCAAAGTCGGTCTCAAGCAAGTGGGCAATTTGCGTTCTTGTCGTTCTTGGGTAAGTTTGCGCTCGCCGTTGCGACCGGCAGCGCCTTGGTTATGCTGCATTTTGGCGGGTTTACACCCGACGGTCAAAACACACAGCAAAGTTTGTTTGTTTTGCTGTGTCTATATGCTTTTGTACCGTGTGTGCTTAAGTTGCTGGCGTTCTTTTCACTGTTGAGCGCTAAACCCATCTTTTCAAAGGTTTCGGAATGAAGCTTAAAATTCTGATTGTTTTCCTTCTAATTCTAATTTGTGGAGCCGCATGGCTTATGTTTTTCGCTCGAAGCACATCGCTAAAACCTTACACTGGTACCAAGCCAGAGGTTGACTTGCAGACTTATTTCGATGGTGAAATTAAAGCTTGGGGTCTTATTCAGGACTGGCGCGGGCGTGTGACGGCACGCTTCGACATCGACATGGTTGGTGAATGGGACGGCAACACGGGTGTTTTGAAAGAAACATTTCGCTATTACAGCGGACGCGTTGACACGCGTGAGTGGACGATCACCAAGCATGATGATGGGACCTATACGGGTGTGGCGGATGACATAATCGGTACGGCGAACGGGCGACAAAATGGCAGTGCGCTCGCTTGGAACTATGACATTATCATCACCGTTGACGGCAAGAAAATCCAGCTGAATTTGGATGACTGGATGTGGCAGATGAACGACGGTGTTTTGATCAATCGCTCATATTTCAAGAAGTTCGGCATAAAAGTCGCCGAGCTAACCGTGTTTATGCAAAAGGTGAAGTAATTGCCCAACATGGCGAGTGCAAACAAATCTTATAAAGACCAAGTTGTTTGGATTATCGGTGCCAGCTCTGGCATTGGGCGGGCGCTTGCGGTGGAGCTACACACACGTGGTGCAAAGCTCGTGTTGTCAGCTCGCCGTCAGGATGAGCTTGAAAAATTGAACGCTGAACTTGGTGGTCAACATTTTTGTCAAAGCTTGGACATTGGGGATCAGGCATCACTACAAGCCGCTGTGGGTGAGATACATACTCAATTTGGGCGAATTGACCGCACGGTGCTGTTGGCTTCCATTTATCAGCCGATGAAAATCAACGCCCTCGACCTTAAAAAGGTCAGTCAAATTGTAGATGTGAATTTGAAAGGTGCTTTTAACACCCTGTCTGTTTTATCATCGGTTCTGGATGCACAAGCCAATCGGGGTGACATGGCGCAGTTGGCCGTGACGGCAAGTGTCGCAGGTTACATTGGCTTGCCGAATTCACAACCATACGCCGCAACCAAAGCAGCCACCATAAGCTTGGTTGAGTCTTATCGCGCAGAAGCAAAAAAGGGTGTGGATGTACGTTTGATTTGCCCGGGTTTCGTTGAAACGCCCATGACGGGTGTGAACGAATTTCCCATGCCGATGATCATCAGGCCAGAAGCAGCTGCAAAAGAAATCGCTGACGGGCTAGCGGGCAAAAAGTTCGAAATCCACTTTCCGAAAAAGTTCACCTTTATGCTTAAACTCATCAGCGCCCTGCCGTATTGGTTGGCCTTGCCAATCATTTCGCGGCTTCGTGGGTAAAGCTACACATTAAGTTTATTTATCATGACGTATTTTACGTATATATTCCAAAGGTTTAAATGCAGCGTTGCTTTAGTATCAGTCCTTTGATACTAATCAAACATGTTGGAGATTGCACAAAAAGATATTTTTAAGAGTTTGAAGTTAGATAACCCTTGGTGGAATTCCTCTGACGCATTTACCGAATCAAATTTCGAACATGAACGGGCATACCTTAAGCCTTTTATTGAATTGTCTTTGAACTGGCGAATAAAGCGCAGTGCTATTTTGATGGGTCCAAGACGTGTCGGTAAAACTGTTATGTTGAAACAGTTGATACGCAATTCGATCAAAGAGGGTTTCTCACAGAAGCGCATTTTGTTTGTGTCAATTGATACCCCAATTTATAGCGATATACCTTTGGCAAAATATTTAGAATATTTTGAAGAGTTGACCCAGCACAGTTCCGAAGTTCAGCGAATTGTTATTTTTGATGAAATACAATATCTTAAAGATTGGGAATTGCATCTTAAAGTTTTGACTGATCAGTATCCTAACACAAGGTTTATTGCCTCCGGATCGGCAGCGGCTGCGCTTAAGTTGAAAAGCCAGGAATCCGGAGCAGGTCGCTTTACAGATTTTTTCTTGCCACCACTTACGTTTGCGGAATTTCTGATCTTTCGCGGGAAAGAAAAAGAATTAATTCAGCCGTATGAACACGGAACAACTTATCGCTATAAAACTGATAATATAGATGAGTTGAATCGTGAATTTGTCAAATACCTTAATTTTGGTGGATATCCTGAAGCGGTACTTAGTGAAGATATCCAAAATGACGTTCAAAGATATTTGGGCCGAGATATAATCGACAAGGTCCTGTTGAGGGATTTACCAAGTCTTTACGGCATTCAGGATATTCAAGAGTTAAACAGACTGTTTACCAAAATTGCTTATCATACGAGCCAGGAGGTAAGTTTGGATGAGCTTTCTAAGAGTTCTGGTGTAGCTAAAAATACGATAACTAGATACTTAGAGTATTTGGAAGCAGCCTTTTTGATTGTGCGAGTTAGCCGAGTTGATGAAACGGGGAAAACATTTAAGCGTGCCAGAAGTTTTAAGGTATATTTAACAAATCCTTCAATGAGATCAGCTCTTTTTTCGCCTATAGATGAGGCTGATGAAGCTATGGGTGCAATGGCGGAAACTGCTGCTTTTAGTCAGTGGTTTCATTCTCACCTTATGAAGGACATTTATTATGCAAGATGGAAATCAGGTCGAAAAGAACTAGAAGTTGACCTCGTGAAGGTTGATTCTGCGACGTTGAAGCCAACTTGGGCATATGAAGTAAAGTGGTCTGATCGTTTCGCAATGGATCAACCTAATAAGTTGCTTGGTTTGGTCACATTTGCCAAAAACAATCAAAAGTACAAAGTTAAAGTTGGAGCAACATCAAAGACAATTTCAGCTGAAACAAATGTTGATGGTATAAGAATAAAACATTTTCCAACGGCACTTCATTGTTATCAAGTTGGAAAGAACATTACAGGAGGCGTTTCCCCTTAAGGTATGCCATTGGCGCTGTTAGTCATTTGGTTTGAACCAAGTTGTCTACAGTGCCCTTTGCCTAATGAATACAGACTAAGAATATT
>JBMYWL010000197.1:0-3566 GCA_049607365.1 Alphaproteobacteria bacterium
GGTGCTGCAACAACAAATCTAAACATCAAAGTTCAACTGGACAGCGTTTGTCACCAAAGACAAGCCACGGATTTTGTCCAAAACGGCTTCTGAAATTGGCTCGTCAACTTCAACCAGGGCAATTGCATCGCCCCCAACCTTGTCACGGCCTAAATGGAAGGTACCAATGTTAATAGCGTTTTCACCCAACAGGTTTCCCAACGCGCCGATGAAGCCTGGCTTGTCTGTGTTGGTGACGTAGAGCATATGCGCGCTGACCGCACTTTCGATTTCGATGCCCTTAATTTCAACAATGCGCGGTTGTTGGCCAAACAAAGTGCCTTTGATCGTGCGGGTTTTATCAGCAGTTTGAATTTCAACGGATATAATCGTGTTGTAAACACCCTTATCCGGCGAGCCACCATCACTAACTTTTATACCGCGGTCCTCAGCAATGACACCTGCATTAACCATGTTCACATTTGCCAACATGGGGGACAACAGAGCCTGAAGAATTGTTTGTTTCAAAGGCGCCCAGTTCAGCGGGTGTGCGTCCCCTTCAAAACCAAACTTGACAGATTTTATGTCGCAACCACCGGAAACCGAGCTGTCGCGTTCACACAATTGCCCAGCCATGGCACCAACTTGTCGTGCTAAAGACAGGTAAGGAGCCAAAACACGTGCTTGATCCGCCGATAAACTTGGTGCGTTTAAGGCATTTGTTATAGCACCATCCAGCAGATAATCGGCGATTTGTTCAGCAACTTGCAGCGCGACCTTTTCTTGCGCCTCGCCCGTTGATGCGCCAAGGTGCGGTGTACAAATGACCTTTGGATGCCCAAACAACAGGTTGTCTTTGGCCGGTTCAACTTCGTAAACATCAAGCGCAGCGGCCGCTATCTCTCCAGCATCTAATGCTTCTTTCAGTGCCGCTTCATCAACCAAACCACCGCGTGCGCAGTTGATCAAAATGGCAGTTTTCTTCATGGATTTCAGTTGATCGGCGGCGATCATGTTTTTGGTGTCTTTAGTCAAAGGCACATGAAGGGTCACAACGTCTGCGCGGACAAGCAAGTCTTCCAAAGACACTTTTTCGGCACCCATTTCACGGATTTTTTCTTCAGACAAGAACGGGTCATACGCCATGACCTTCATTTTCAGGCCTAGTGCTCGCTCTACTACATTGCGGCCAATGTTACCCGAACCAACCAGACCCAATGTTTTGCCAGTTAGTTCTTGCCCCATGAAGCTCGATTTCTCCCACTTTCCGGCATGCGTAGAAGCACTTGCCGAACGGTGTGTTCATTACCACAACGCCAGAACCTGTGGCAGCGGGAATGTCCACGTTATCAACGCCGATGCCCGCGCGACCAACCACTTTCAGGTTGGTTGCTTTCGCCAACATGTCTTTGGTGACCTTGGTTGCTGAGCGAATGGCAAGCCCGTCGTAGTCGCCAATAATCGCAAGCTGCTCTTCAACCGAAAGGCCGGGCTTAAAATCAACTTCCACCCCTCTTTCTTCAAGAATACGAACGGCGTCTGTGCTGAGTTTGTCTGAGATAAGAACTTTGGGCATATGTTTAAAACCTGTAAAAATGTCGTTTGTTTAAATCTATTTATTGTTTGATTGCATGACTTGGGTCAGTGCCCAAGAAATCCATGGCAACATGGTTTCAACGTCTGACTTTTCAACTGTAGAGCCGCACCAGATGCGAAAACCCTTCGGTGCTGTTCGGTAGGATTTTATGTCAAAGGCGACGTTTTCGGTCTCTAACAACTTGGCAATCTGATTCAAAACGTCCTGTTGCGCTGCTTCATCTAACTTTAGAAAGTTAGGCTCCACAACCTTGAGACAAACCGAAGTGGTTGACCGTTGCTCCGGAACCCCTGCCAGAAAAGCAAAGGCTGGGTTTTGTTCTACCCACGCTTCAACGACACCGTAGTTGCGGTTTGCGCGTTCAATCAACATGTCCAATCCACCGATGGCATTGGCCCAGTTTAGGGCATCCAACGCGTCTTCAACAGCCAACATCGACGGGGTGTTAATGGTCGCACCTTCAAAAATACTCGCGTTTAATTTACCGTTTTTGGTTAAGCGGAATATCTTGGGTAGCGGTCGGTCAGGCGCGTAAGTTTCCAACCGTTCAACAGCACGTGGACTTAGGGCCAACATACCATGTGCAGCTTCACCGCCAAGAACCTTTTGCCAAGACCAAGTGACAACGTCCAGCTTGGCGTAATCCAACTCCATCGCAAAGGCTGCGGATGTCGCATCACAAATCACCAAGCCGTCACGGTTTTCAGGTATCCAGTCCGCGTTCTCAACCCGTACACCCGACGTTGTACCGTTCCACGTGAACACAATGTCTCTATCAATCTTTGCACTGGATAAATCTGGCAGTTGGCCATATTCAGCATCGTAAACCTTTAAGTCATCCAGCTTCAATTGAGATTTAACGTCGGTTGCCCAATCCTTACCAAAGGATTCCCAACAGAAAACATCGACCCCCCTTTGACCCAGCAAGGACCACATAGCGATTTCCATTGCTCCTGTGTCAGAAGCTGGAACAATGCCGACAACCCAATCATCCGGCAGCCCCAACAGATCTTTTGATTTGTTAATGACTGACGCAAGCTTACCTTTTCCTCCGCCAGCTCTGTGTGACCGCCCAAGCCATGCGTTCTCCAAGTTTGTAACAGACCAACCGGGTCGTTTGGTACAAGGACCAGATGAAAACTGTGGGTTATGTGGTTTTAAAATTGGCTTATCAACAGACACGGCAGCTGTGGTCACGTTTGGAAAATCCTTAAGATAGTAAGTGTTTGCGACTCAAGCGTGACGAAAAACGTCAACCAATGCAATAGGCAGTGTGGTCATTCCATGCATCTGAGCCGCCTAAAATCACGAAATCAGGCGTATAAATTATTTATCCGATGAAAATATACCGCTTTAGTCCCTCACATGCAGCATTACACCCATGGCTTTTCGGCACGATGAAATTTTTGGTTCTTAACGAAGCAAATTCGGTAAATAAAGCACCAACGGCGGTAAAAGCAAAATTAGAGATATGCGAATGAACTCGACCGAGAAGAACGGCATGACGCCCTTAAAGGTTTCCGCCATGGGCACGTTTTTGGCGAGCTTGTTAATGACGAAGACATTTAAACCAACAGGCGGCGTAATCAACCCTAGCTCGACCACAATTAACGCCAGAATGCCAAACCAGATTTTTAGGTCCTCAGCGTCCAGACCATATGCCGAAGATGCAGCGGTTGCGTAATCTCCACCATTCAAATCAACCAGTACTGGCCAGAAAAACGGTACAGCTACAAGTATCATAGACAAAGAGTCCATGAAGCAACCCAGTAATATAAACAGCAGCAAGATTAGCAACAAAATAAGCCATGGATCTAATCCGCTAGCTCCTGCCCATTCTGCCATTGCTGATGGCAAGCCCGCACGCGTGAAAAACGTTTTCAACACCTCGGCACCAAACAATATGAAATAGATCATGCCCGCCGTGGTTGCTGTGTCTAACAGTGATTTCTGAAGGCCCGTAAAACTTAAACCCTGATTGGCATTCGGA
>JBMYWL010000198.1:0-3553 GCA_049607365.1 Alphaproteobacteria bacterium
GTCGTGTTGGACCATTTACCAACCCTGACAGGCGAGCGGGACGATGTTGATGTTCAGGCGCGCTACCTTGAGGTGGAATACGAAGGTACGCACTACGCCACGATTTATCTGCCGAACGGCAACCCGATAAACACAGAGAAATTCCCTTATAAACTCGGCTGGATGGAACGTCTTAAAAAACGTGCCGAGATTTTGTTGGCGAGTGAAACGCCGTTTGTTTTTGCTGGTGACTTTAATGTGTGCCCGCTCGACAAAGATTGTTATTCACCCAAGCGCTTTGCCAACGATGCCTTGCTTCAACCGGAAAGCCGCGACTTGTGGCACGGTTTGGTGAATTTGGGTTTAACGGATGCCTTTCGTGTGTTTGACCAGCGCGCGCAGCAATATTCTTACTGGGACTACACTGGTGGTTCATATGATAAGGACAATGGCGTGCGCATTGACCATTTTCTGCTGTCACCTCAATTGGCGGATCGTTTGGTGTCTTGCACCATTGACCGCGAACCACGTGCGAAAATCAAAGCCTCTGACCACACACCGGTTCTGTGCGAGGTTTTAGATGCCGAGCACACAAACAATGGCAACTTATATGCGGGCGGTTAAAACGCACATCTTTCGGGTGGTTTTAAGTCTTGGCCTTGTCGCTGTCCTTAGTGCTTGCTCGAACCCCTTTTCAACAAACCGTTTTTTGAAGGCACAGGTGCGTGCCGTGCCTACAAGTATTGCTCAGACCAGTACCAGTGAATTCAAACAATATGAACAAAGCCCCTTAAGTCGCTACGCTGCGTCTGGCGACTTCAAGGCACTTGCTTCCAACGCCGCCAACAATGCCTCGCGCGTTCAGGGTGCAAGCGTTGGTGAAGGCTCTTTGTTTGTTGCTGAGCGCAAAGCACTAAAAGACTGCACCAGAAACAGTGACTACCAAGGTGAATGTGAAATCATTCAAATTGGCAGTTCAGGTTTCACAGGTTCTGACATCCAAAAAGACCGACAGCGCTGGACCTATGTTCAGGCCGTGCACCAAAACTTGGCCCGCCAAACACCGCTACGGACACCATTTCGTGCCAAGGTATTAGCCCCGGCCAGCAAAGTTGGTGACGCTACGTTCTGGTTATCAAGTTCGTTTGCCACTGGTGGTTATGCCGCAGTACAAATGTCGGGCTACACCTGTACTGGAACACTTGACCCAATCGAAGCTGATAGACGCGATGAACAAGACGCTGATAAGCCCTTGGGTTTAATGGAAATGGCCTGTCAAAACGGCCAACTTTTATACGGTGGATACGCAACCGTTGACCAGCAAACCCAACTTTTGTTCCTTGAAGACACGGAAAATGAACGCTGGGAGTTCATGATTTCCAACCGCAGTTCTTCAGTTGGGTACGATACATTTGCATTCAAAAAACTGTTCGAACTGCTCAGAGAAACTGAGTAGGATTCGCGAATCTGGCTGAAGGTCAAATCCAATTGCGGAGTCGCTGAAAATGCACGATTCCAAGCCAAATCGACGCGATTGGGAGTCTCCCACATATGGATTCCTGTTTTGAATCAATACCAGTGGTTGAGATGTTTCATCACATATCAATAGCTTAAAGCGTTTTATTAAGTTTTCACATCGAATTTCCCTTATATTTGGCACCAATTATTGATGAATTGGGTTTTAAGCGCGGCATTGTTTTAGCTTGCCGGTTTGAATGACCCTGAACGCCTTAACTGGGCGGCGTATAAGGAATGACTTAAATGAAACGCCAACTTCGGTTTGCATTACTGCTTTCGACGAGTGCGCTTGGCATGTCTCAAGCCATGGCTCTGGATATTACGGTAAATGGTCGCGTGGACTTTTTACCATCTGTGGGCAACACAATTGTCGAACAAAGAAACCAAGCATATACGGGTCCTGCACATAATAACAATGGCGGTGTCGCGTTTACCACTGTGACAACGACAGCTGTAGCGTCTGCTGACAACGCAGCAGCATCAAACACAGGGCAAGGCATTGATACATTCATTGCTTACTTGGATGACTACAAAAGCGATAGCGATGTCACATTTGACACAAACGCACGTATTGACGTGAAAGCGGTTGGTGAAACAGCCACTTTTGACTACGGCGCGTTCGTTCGCATAGACATTGACCCTGACGCAAAGGCCGTGTCTGACACTGACGCTCATGTGTTCATTAAAGGTAACTTTGGCGAATTACAGTTTGGAACTGATATTGACGCTGACAGAGACTCGTTTGACATGGACCTAATGTCAGCTGGCCCTATGTCAGCTGGGAACCAGATTTCATTGCCAACTGCGGACCACACTTTCAGCAAGGCGTCACACGACGAGTCTTCAGTTGTCTACACGACACCGTCACTTCAGGGCTTTAAGTTCGCTGGTGAAATTGATGACGACGGCGACTGGATGCTCGGTGGATCGTTCGACACAGTCTACAACGGCATGGATATTGGCGTTGAAGGTGCGTTCGACAACTCGGATGCATTTGCCTTACGTGGCCGTGTGGATATGGGCGACCTGTCCTTTGGTGCTTTGGCTGGCTATGATGACGACGACGAGTCTTACTGGGGTGGTGGTATTGGTTACAGTATCAATGCGATTTCCCTTTCATTGGAAGCAACGTTGGCAAAGGCCGAAATGCGTGACACAGCAAATGACAACGCCTTCGTTAATGTTGATGAGTTAGACATTGTTGGTGGCATTGGCTTTAAAGTGGCACCTGGTTTGACATTGGCGGGTTCTATTGGTTTCTTCGACCGTGAAGTTGAAGGTAACGACATTGGAACAGCAGCGGTTAGCTGGGCTGGATCAGGTCACCAGCTAAAAGGCTTTATGGGTCAAGGTCGCATCCGTTTGGAATTCTAAAATTTAAGCCCTCAATTCTTAAATTGTCATAAAGGCCCGCCGGCATTCGGTTGGGCCTTTTTTGTGTGTGGAGTTTCACCCATGTGGAACTTTACCCGCGAAACGAAAAAGGGCCCTTTAGATACACACTTTGCCTCGATTTCCCCGAAACACAGCGTGATCTAAAAGACCCCGATTCTGATGTTTTTATACCCTAAGAGGGTGAAGCTGTCTACACCTAAAAGTGTATAAATCTCTATAATTCTGCGTAAACGTGTGTTTCTGCTTCTGCACCTGGGTGAACCACCGCACCAAATTCAGCTGAACCAACGGTTTGGGCGTAGCGCCAGATTGCGCCAGAGTTGTAGTTGTGGCCACGTGGTTTCCAGCTCTTACGACGCTCTTCAAGCTCAGCTTCGGTAAGATCAACCTCAATAGTACCTGTAATGGCATTCATGCTGATTTTGTCACCGTTTTGCAGAAGGCCGATTGGACCACCAACGGCAGCTTCTGGACCAACGTGTCCTACGCAGAAACCACGTGTTGCGCCAGAGAAGCGTCCATCAGTAATCAAGGCAACTGTTTCGCTTCGACCTTGACCATAAAGAGCGGCTGTTGTTGCTAACATCTCGCGCATACCCGGGCCACCTTTTGGACCTTCAAAACGTATGACCAGAACATCACCCGCTGAGTACTTCTCGTC
>JBMYWL010000199.1:0-3538 GCA_049607365.1 Alphaproteobacteria bacterium
CAGGTCTTGACCTGTGACGGGGAAGACTGGTCGCATCCAATTGTTGGCTTTTTCCAACGCATGATGATCGATTTTGTTTTGTAGCAGTAAATCGTCAACAACCGCTTGAGCCCCTGATTTATACAAGGCTTCATGAAGTGGGTGAGTGATGAGTGAAGACCGGTTCTGAGACATAAATCGAAACCGTTTTTTGTCCGTGTTTGAAAGTTTCAAGCGTTGGCAAGTGTGCTCCATCGCAACTTCATTTCGGTCTAGCAAGGCCGCAAGTCGGCGCAAGGGGTCTGGCTGGTCGAACTGGTGCTCAAAGCCGCATAAGGTGTTGAAAGCATCCATGTTAAAGCGGTACCCAAACAACAGGTTGTCGATGCCAAGCGCTGACATAAGCGTCAAAGATTTTGCGGCTTGTTGCAGGGGTAACAGCGACAAAATTTCTTTTTGAATGCGCTCAGCCGAAAGGGTCAACAGCTTGGGCGCTTCCTGTGTCAATATTGCTTGTAAGTCTTGGCTTGGCGCTTGTTTGCCAAAGCGTGCGTAAAAACGGAAATACCGCAATAAGCGCAAGTGGTCCTCGTGTATGCGCTGGCGGGCGTCCCCCACAAACCGAACGTGCCCAGCTTTAAGGTCCGCTTCACCACCGAAATAATCAACCAGCTCGCCATGACTTGTTAGGGCAAGGGCATTGAAAGTGAAGTCCCGCCTTAGGGCGTCTTCTTTCCAGTCGTCTGTGAAGGCAACAGTGGCGCGTCTGCCGTCTGTGCTGACATCTTTTCGAAGGGTGGTTATTTCCAGTGGCACGTTATTAAGCAACAGGGTGATGGTGCCGTGTGCCAAGCCTGTTGGAATGGTTTTGTGACCCGCGTCTTCCAAAAGTTGAATGACCTGATTTGGCAACAAGCTTGTCGCCATGTCCAAGTCTGCGGGTTCAATGCCCACGCATAAATCGCGAACTGCGCCACCAACCAAACGAACATTTTCGCTACCCAAAATCTGAGTCGCGGCTTTTACAATCGGTTGGTTTAACAGACGATGAATCTGCTCGGCTTGCTTAGCCATTTTCAGGGTTCAGCCTTTTTGCCAAGGCGACCAACATGCCAGCCGTTGCACCCCAAATGTTTCGGTGAACACCATCTGTTCCATCGTAGCCAAGGACGTAATAATAGCGGTCTTTACCGTCCAGAAAAATGCTGTCGATGCGCCTGTTTTCGGGGTCGATCAGGAAGGACAAGGGAACCTCGAAAATTTCTTCAACTTCGCTTGCTTGGGCAACGGGTTTCAGGCTCGGTGACGCGAAGGCCACAAAGGGTGAAATGTCAAAGCCCGTGCGGGTCAGGTAAGGTTCCAGCTCGCACACTTTTTCAAGGTATTGACGGTCTATGCCAACCTCTTCTTCCAGCTCGCGCATGGCGGTGTGCCAGTCGTCGACATCGTCGATTTCGCGTTTGCCACCAGGGAAAGATATTTGTCCCGGGTGGTCCTTCAGGTCGTGACGTCTTTGGGTCAGTAACACGTTCAGGCCACTGGCTCGCTCCACCAGCGTTATCATGACGGATGCCTTGCGAAAGGTGGCGGGGTTAACCTTAGGCCAGTCGGGGTTCAGCGCGTTGTCGCCAAAAATTGTCTGGGGAACGGGAACAGTTAAACGCTGAACAATGTCGGACTTCGAAAGTGTGTAGATTGACATTGAAACCTAAACTTTTCCAAGCACGAAGTCGCGACTGTTGCTGGTTACCACCAACGACTCCACGCCTTTGATGTCTTTAAGCTCTGCCATATCAACTAAGTGGTAAAAAACGGATCGCAGAACCCGAGCTTCCAACCCTTTATTTAGGCTTATGTAAGGGCGGGGTTCCTGTGTTTCATCGTCAATTTCAACGCGGATTGGGTGGTCGTTGCCCAGGGGGTACACCTTGTCGATGTTGGTTTTAAAATAAATTACCCCCGCTTCTTCCCAAACCTCTTTGGCGACAAAAGCAGCGTCATCCACCAGTATCTCCCCGCGTTCGACCGGGGTGACCAACCAGTGTCTTCCGTCTTCTTCGCGGCGTAAAACGGTAGAAAACAGCTTGACCAACTCAATACGACCTATGGGGCTGCCTTGATGAAACCAGGTACCATCTGCTGCGATGCGCATTTCGAAATCCCCACAACTGGGAATGGCAAACGCAGGCTCACCGTAGGTGCTGGCTTGTGGATCTGGTTGGCCTTGGTGTGGCTTTTCGGGCACAGTTGAAGAGGGCATTTTAATCGATCAATTAGCTGTGATAAGTGTTGTAAGACTACGTAATTCTGTATGAAAAGATCCAGAAACAAGTTATAGTGTAAAGGCATTTTAAGCTTTTGTATTGTTTGAATTTATTGGTTTTGAAATTTGTGGAGAGAATATTTGTCTAACGTGGATTTAGTTCAGAACGCTGATTATTTGTCTGAAAGACTACAGGCGGCCAAATCTGAATTGGGCAAGGTTATATTTGGTCAGGACCAAGTGATCGAGCAAAGTCTTATCGCACTGCTTTCTGGTGGTCATGCTTTGCTGGTTGGTGTTCCGGGTTTGGCCAAAACCAAATTGGTGACCTCAATTTCTCAAGTTTTGGCTTTGCCGTCTAAGCGCGTGCAGTGTACGCCGGACTTGATGCCCGCTGATATTCTGGGTGCTGAAGTGCTGGAAGAAACAGCAGAGGGCAAACGTCAGTTCCGCTTCATTGAAGGCCCGGTTTTCACCAATTTGTTGATGGCGGACGAAATTAACCGCGCCAGCCCCCGCACACAATCTGCATTGCTTCAGGCCATGCAGGAGCGGGAGGTGAGCATCGCCGGACAAAACATGAAGCTGCCAACGCCGTTTCATGTGTTTGCAACGCAAAACCCGATTGAGCAGGAAGGCACATATCCACTGCCGGAAGCCCAGCTTGACCGCTTTTTGTTGGACATTCGTGTGGACTACCCAGACGCAGACGCTGAACGTCGCATGTTGATTGAAACCACGACGGGTGCAGACGAAAGTTTGGGTGCGACCATGTCGACAGATGACTTGTTGGCAGGGCAAGCGCTAGTACGGGCCATGCCTATTGGTGAGCAGGTTGTGGATGCTATTTTAACTTTGGTACGCTCTGCCCGCCCAAGTGGTGACGCGAACAGTGATCTGTCATGGGGTGCGGGTCCACGTGCGGGCCAAGCGCTTATGTTGGCTGTTCGTGCCAAAGCATTGATCGATGGTCGATATGCGCCATCGCTGGATGATGTTGTGACGCTTGCCCCTGCGGTTCTAAGGCATCGTGTGGCCTTGTCATTTGGTGCGCGTGCTGAAGGGCAGACGAACGAAACCTACATCGCCAATTTGTTGTCGGACTTCGCTTAAGCTTATGTCCTTGCAGCCTGTTCTTAACCTTCAGCAACAAGCGGGGGATGCTAGCGGTGCGCTGCCAGCTTTAATGCTGGCTGCTGAACAGGTAGCCAAAGCCGTTCAGTCGGGCGCGCACGGTCGTCGTCGTGCGGGCTTCGGCGATTCGTTCTGGCAGTTCAGGGACTACCACGCTTATGA
>JBMYWL010000200.1:0-3507 GCA_049607365.1 Alphaproteobacteria bacterium
GTCTCAAGGCGCTTGGTCGCTCTATCATTCAACATCACGAAACCTGCACAAGGTGGACCGCTCCAACCTTTCTGTGGTGCGCTGATTAAGACGTCAACATTGTTGGCTTCCATATCCACCCAAACAGTTCCTGAGGCAATACAGTCTAAAACAAAGAGCCCCCCAACATCATGAACGGCTTTTCCTACCGCTTGAATGTAGGAATCAGGTAACATCATTCCCGCTGACGTTTCAACGTGGGGTGCAAACACAACATCAGGCCTTTCAGCTGTAATTTTTGCAACTACCTCATCGATTGATGGAGGTGAAAATGGTGCCTGCGCTTCATCTACGTTCTGTCTGGCCTTCAGAACAATATGCTCTGAAGGTAAACTTCCCATTTCCAGAATTTGTGTCCAGCGATATGAAAACAGTCCATTTCGAATAACAAGGCATTTTGCTTTTGCCCCAAACTGTCTGGCCACTGCCTCCATAGCGTATGTTCCACCACCTGGGACAAGAATTGCTGTTTGGGCGTTATACACGGTCTTCAACGTCGAAGAGATGTTCTGGACCACACCCTGAAATAATTGGGACATATGATTGAGAGATCGGTCAGTATATACAACCGAGTATTCAAGAAGGCCATCAGGATCGACGTTGTAAAGGAGAGCGTTCATGTGGCATCCAATCAAGTGAGGAGGAGAATTAAATTACGTCCACTCATACCATTTCTCTACAAGTCGTCATACATTTAAAGGGCTGTGTTTTTATCGCAAAAACGGAAGCTTATTTGTGATAAACTTGATGCTTTGTGGCATCGATTGAAAATACCAATTTCTAAACTCCTTAAACGGTGCTGTCATGTGTGGACGGCTCCTGTTTTGCAAGGGTTAAATTGAAGTTTTGAGTAGTTTTATGCGGGTTACGGTCATGTGTACGGCCTGTTTGTGCGGCGTTTATATCCGCTGGCCTTGATGAAATCCGCAGAAGGCTCCCAATCAGACTAACGAGCTCATTGGCTCAGACAGCACCACGGGGTATTCCTTCTTTTCCGGTATAAATCTCTTCATCATTTCTAATTGTCCTTGCAACTTGTACAGCCCTTTGGCTGAAACTGAGATACTTATGCTGTTACTTTGTAGTGTTCGTCTTTGCTCATAAGCGCCCAAACGATACGCGCAGTCTTATTGGCGATAGCGACCGTAACAAGGCGGTGAGGTTTCGTTTCTTTAAGCTTGGCAATCCATCTGGAAGTGTGATGGTCATGCTTCGAACTATGTCTAATCACCGACGTTGCACCGATGACAAGAAGTCGGCGCAGATATCGATTGCCCATTTTGGTGATCCTTCCAAGACGCTCTTTTCCACCAGATGAATTTTGTCGAGGCACAAGCCCAATCCATGCTGCAAAGTGTCTAGAAGATTTGAATTGTGCTGGGTCGCAAACGCTCGCAGCTAAGGCTGTTGCTGTGATCAGACCAATGCCAGGAATGCTTTCGAGGCGTTGACTGTCGACACTATTCTTATGCCATTGCTTAAGGTGTGTCTCGATTACTGCGACCTCGTGTTCTAGGCTCTCCAGTTGATTGCCCATTGCAATCAAGCCGTTTGTTGCCAATACAGGTAACTCATCGTCAATGATTTCCCCTTGTTGTATTCGCTCAACATATGCAGTGATTTGCTTTGGTCCTTGTGGCAAGGAAATACCAAATTCGGCCAAATGCGCACGAATGGCATTCAGTAACATTGTTCGTTGTCGCATTAATAAATCACGGCCACGGTGGAGCACCAAAACGCTTTGTTGTTCCGGCGTTTTGATGGGCGTAAAACTCATATTTGGGCGGCTAACAGCTTCACAAATGGCTTCGGCATCAGCTGCATCATTCTTCTGACGCTTAACATAAGGTTTTACGTAAGATGGTGGGATCAATCGAACATCATGGCCTAATGTGGTCAGCTCGCGCGCCCAATAATGAGAAGTCGCACACGCTTCAATCCCAACCAAACAAGGTTGCAGGCGAGACAGAAACTTCAAAAACTCGCCTCGTCTTAACTTCTTCGTTAAAACGGGCACACCGTCTTCATCAATCCCATGAAGTTGAAAGACAGATTTGGCGATATCAATTCCGAGTGTATGAATATTCACGTTGATGGCTCCTCATTCCGTTTACTAACGGATCCATTTTAGCACATTTTTATGTGTTGTGTGAAGCCGTCCACACCATCAGACAAATTCGAACCAGTCTCAGTTGACCGCAGCAGCCAGCTTTTACGCCGCCAACGACCCTGTCCCGAAACTGAACCCACTGCCAAGTTAGTTTCTTTAGCATGATTGTTTCATGCCGCTCTGTCCAGCCTGTATGGGGTTAACCGGTGGTGTCAGACAAACTCTAACTCGTCTCTTTCGTTTAAATCTTAAGTGAATTACACAGCCAACAATGAGCGCCATTTAACCATAGCCTGGTCCCTGTTTTTCTTAAAATTAGCTCGTAAATTTTGTTGGCGATCTTGGTTAAAATGATTGTGAATTGAAGCATGGACGGATACGAATTTTGGTAGACACGCCATACTTCGAAATCGCAGCATAGCATATTCTCTTCGCCGAAATGGTAAATGTGAGTTTTCACATCGGTTGTTCGTCCACCTCTCAGTATGCTGTATTCCTTCATTTCCTATCATTTTCATTGCAGCGCGGTAAGATTTAAGCCGATCAGTAACCACAGATTTTGGCTTTCCATAGCGTTTCATGGCCTTTTTCAGGAACTTAAGAGCGGAAAACTTGTCTCTTTTCTTAGTGACAAACGATTCAAGTACCTCACCTTCATGATCAACAGCGCGCCAAAGGTAATGCGTTTCGCCATTTATTTTGACGTAAACCTCGTCCAAATGCCAACGCCACTGTGGAATTTGTCGAAATGATTGTGCGCGTTTTTTACGGATTTCAGCAGCCATCATTGGGCCAAAACGGTTCCACCAATATCTAACGGTTTCATGCGTTAAATCGATACCTCTTTCATGCAGCAATTCTTCGACGTTGCGTAACGATAGTGGAAAACGGACGTACATCATTACCGCCAAGCGGATGACTTCAGGCGATGATTTGAAATGCCGAAACGGATCTTTGATCATTCGCTCATCATAATTCCACGAATTTCTGAATCAAGCCGATTGTTCTGACAGCGCCTGCAACAAAGATACTATTCAAACGACGGGGTATCGAAAGTAAGATCATAATCGGTGATATACAAACCGAGCCAAACGTCTTGTTGCAAAACTTAGTTGCAAAAGCCAATGCATGGGCAGATCAAATCAAACAAGGTGCGACGGTTAAAGATTTGGCAACTTCGCAAAGCATTACGCAGAGTTACATAAGAGAGCGGATCCCCCTCGCCTTTCTTTCTCCAAAGATACAATCACTGATCCTAAACGGAAAACAGCCTGTTGAATGGACAATCAAGACGTTGATAAAGCAAAGTATCCCGTTGAGTTGGGATGAACAACATCAAAAACTGCTAAATACATAAA
>JBMYWL010000201.1:0-3495 GCA_049607365.1 Alphaproteobacteria bacterium
CCCTGTCTGATGCCAAAACCCAAAACCAATCCCCAACCAACACCAACCCTATCCCGCCGTGCGTTTGAAGATGGACTGCTCGATAATAAACGTGTCGCGCAAATTGGCCTTAGAGCCACCGGGTATTCTGATGACGATTTTGATTGGCCGCGTGAACAGGGCTGGCGCGTGGTACAGGCTGAAGAGTGCTGGTACAAATCTATGGCACCATTGATGGCCGAAGTACGCACGCAAATGGGCGACGGACCCGTTTATTTGACCTATGATATTGACAGCCTAGACCCATCTGTTGCACCCGGAACTGGCACGTTGGAGATTGGCGGACTTACCACCATTCAAGCGTTGGAAATTATTCGCGGTTGTAGTGGCTTAAACATTGTCGGTTGTGACCTTGTTGAAGTATCACCGCCATATGACCCAAGCGGCACGACGGCGTTAATCGCCGCCAACTTGCTCTATGAAATGTTGTGTGTTTTGCCAAAGGCCCACACAGCAAAAATGGAAAAAGCGGCAAACCGTGTTTGATGCACGGATTGACAAAGCCCTTGCTGATGCGACAATCAACTCGTTCTGGCTAGCTGACAAAGCTGCACCAGCCGTAAGCGAGCATTTAGCAAGTCAAGAGCAAGCCAATTTGTTGATTGTCGGTGGTGGTTTTACCGGCCTTTGGGCAGCTGTCAAAGCCGCTGAAAAAGACCAAAGCCGCTCGATTATGTTGATTGAAGCTGGCGTCATTCCAGCTGGTGCATCTGGGCGTCCTTGCGCCATGTTTAACACATCGGTTTTACATGGGCTAACCAACGCAGAACGTGAATTTCCAAATGACCTTGCAATTCTGGAAGAGCTGGGCGTTGCTAACTTCCACGAGCTTTTGGCAAGCCTAGACCGACATCAGATTGATGCCCAAGTTGAGCTAAACGGAGAATTGACGCTGGCGATTGGTGATGATGCCGTTCCTGACCTGACCCAAGAATATGAAAAGCACTTAAAATACAATCACGACGTTGAATTTCTAAACCAGCAACAAGCCCGCGCCGTCTTAAACTCACCTTTGGTGAGCGGTGCCATGCACACACGCAGTAAAGCTGGAACAATTCACCCGGCCAAACTCTGTTGGGGGCTTAAAGCAGCCGCTCAAAAACTTGGTGTTCGAATTTATGAAAACTCCGCCCTGACATCAATCGAGGAGGTTGGAAACCAAATCCTTGTGAAGACACAGCATGGTTCTATTAGGTGTGAGAAGGTACTATTGGGCACAAACGCGTTTGCTGCGGGACACAAAAAAATTCGTCAGCGTGTCACCTGCATCCGCGACCGAATTCTGGTGACTGAGCCTTTGAGTGACGAACAAATTGCCTCGCTTAATTGGCAAGGACGCCAAGCTGCATATGACACGCGCATACAACTTAATTATATGCGTTTAACCCCTGACAATCGCATGTTGTTTGGTGGTAGATTAGGATATTTTTACGGTGACAATTGCGATCCCGCTGTTGATCACACAATTGAACCTTACCAAATGTTAGCACACAATTGGCTTAAAACTTTTCCGCAGTTAGACGGTACCAAAGTTGACTACGTTTGGGGCGGTCCCTTGGGTGTCACGACGCGTATGGCGGTTCATGTACAGCCATACTACAACAATAAGGTTCTATACGTCGGTGGATATTCAGGTTTCGGTGTGGCCGCCACACATTTTGGTGCTGAACTTGGTTTGGCAATCCTTGATGATGAGCCCCACCCTGCCCGTCTACTTGACATTGCAACCACCTTACCAAACCGCATTCCACCTGACCCGTTTCGAACAATGGGTGCAAAAATTACCATGAACGCGCTTGATCACGTTGACGAAAAAGGTGGTTGGCGTAAACATTGGTTAAGAATGGTCCAAGCCATGGGCTTCCCACTTTATTAGGCGCAAATTCACATGAACAATGACATCGTATTGGTTGGTTGCGGCAACATGGGTTACGCCATGTTGGCTGGATGGTTATCACAGAATTCTGGCTTGATCTTTCATGTCGTGGAACCAATTGCTGAACTTAGAGAACGTGCTGCTTTAGCCGGCGCAGCAACCTACGCAGCGGCCAGCGAATTAGCGTCTGAGATTATGCCAGCGATTGTCATTTTCGCCGTTAAACCGCAGGTTATGGATAAGGTTGCACCAGAATACAAAAGCTATGCTGGAAGTGATTGCACGTTCGTATCAGTCGCTGCTGGCGTTACCATCAACAGCTTGAAAACGTATCTGTCAGACAATACGCCTATCATCCGCTCCATGCCGAACACACCCGCTGCAATCGGTGAAGGCATGTTCGTGTCGTACGCAAATGAGCTGGTGTCAGAAGAAGCGAAAACACTCACCGACAAGCTACTCGCGGTATCCGGTAAAACTGCTTGGATCGAAAGCGAAAGCTTAATGGATGCTGTCACCGCCATATCTGGCTCTGGCCCTGCGTATATGTTCCATTTCATCGAGTGCTTATCAAAAGCTGGTGAAAACTTGGGTCTGCCCAAAGATCTATCATTGGAAATGGCAATTCAGACCATGGCGGGCGCGGCAAATTTAGCGCGTCAAAGCGATACTCCACCCGGTACACTTCGCGAACAGGTCACAAGTCCGGCTGGTACCACCGCGGCAGCACTGGAGGTATTTATGTCAGAAGATGGTTTAAGCCCCCTTGTCAACGAGGCCACAGAAGCCGCAAGAGATCGTGGTGTTGAGCTCGGCAAAGTATAAAATTTTATGCAGGCTGTTGCATTGTTTGCTTTGAAGCCTTAAAACCCGCGCCAAAGGCTTCAAAAGGAACACCACGTCATGGACGCTCTATTTACCGTACAAAACTTATTCACCTTGTTAATGCTCATCGCGCTGCAAGCAGTGCTTGGTTTTGACAATTTGCTGTACGTATCGCTTGAATCAAAGCGTGTTCCAGCAGAAAAGCAAGCCTATGTGCGTAAAATGGGCGTTGGTTTAGCCATCTTGTTCCGTCTTGTTTTACTTTTCGTCATTATGTCTGCGATTGAATACGTTCAAGACCCGTTGTTCAAAATATCAGTTCCAGGCATAATTGAAGGCGAGTTTAATGGTCACGCACTTATAGTTTTCTTCGGTGGTGCATTCATTATTTACACTGCAATGAAGGAAATTCACCACCTGCTGTCGGTTGACCACTTGGAAGCGCACGAAGGCGGTAAACGTTCTGTTAGTTCGGCTTTGTTCTGGATCATCTTAATGAACGTTATTTTTTCGTTTGATTCTATTTTGTCAGCAATGGCCTTGACCGATGTCTTCCTTGTTATGGCGACAGCAATTGTCATCTCTGGCGTAATCATGGTTTTGCTGGCGGATCACGTTGCCGAGTTTCTTCAGAAAAACCGTATGTATGAGGTTTTGGGCCTGTTCATTCTGTTTATTGTCGGCATCATGCTCGTCAGCGAAGGTGGTCACCTAACCCACTTGAAATTGTTCGGCTACCCTATTGAGGCCATGTC
>JBMYWL010000202.1:0-3450 GCA_049607365.1 Alphaproteobacteria bacterium
GCCAACCATGTTATCGGTTAATATCGTTGCGTTTTGCTTGTCCGCCGTACAGGTTGTTATGATTTGTGCGCTTTGCACAGCTTCCTGAGCCGAAGAACACACCTTAACTTTCAAGCCTGAATTCTGAAGGTTTTTCGCAGCTTTTGCAGTTGCAACAGGATCAATATCGTAAAGTGTCACACTGTCGATGCCGATGATTTCCTGAAATGCCAAGGCTTGGAACTCTGACTGAGCACCGTTGCCAATTAACGCCATGGTCTTTGCGTCTTTTGGTGCCAGATACTTGGCGACGACGGCGGAAGTTGCAGCTGTTCGAAGAGCTGTCAAAACCGTCATTTCAGATAACATCATTGGGTAACCATTGTGTACGCGTGCCAAAAGGCCGAACGCGGTTACAGTCTGAAACCCGCGTGCCATGTTTGCTGGATGACCGTTTACATACTTGAAACCGTACATTTCGCCGTCAGAAGTTGGCATAAGTTCAATTACGCCCTCTTTTGAGTGCGCCGGAACACGCGGGCGCTTATCAAAATCTTCCCAGCGTTTGAAATCGTGTTCAATATAGTCACCAATGCCACGGATCATTTTCCGCACACCAATCGTGTTAACAATACGCATCATGTCAGCAACACTTACGAAGGGAACCATTGCCAACTCAGAAGGCTGTGGAGGACGCTTTAGCATGGATTATTCCTTTATTTATTTTTTAAAATTTTGAAGTTGGACGGTCCAGGACAGTGCGTCCCATCAAGCTAGCACAAAGGTCAACCATAAGCTGGGCCGTGCGCCCACGCTCATCTAGAAACGGGTTTAGCTCAACGAGATCTAACGAGGTGACCAACCCAGTTTCGTGAAGCAACTCCATAATCAGGTGTGCTTCACGGAAAGTGGCGCCACCAGGAACCGTCGTTCCAACAGCTGGCGCAATCGACGCATCCAGAAAATCCACATCCAAACTTACGTGCAATCGGCCGTTGGCTTTTTTAACCTTGTCCAAGAAGGAAACCAGCGCGGGTTTTACCCCTATTTCGTCAATGCTTCGCATGTCAAAAACATGCATTGGCAAACTTTGGATCAGCTCGCGTTCGGCAGGATCAACCGAGCGGATGCCCATCATGCATACATTCTCTGGTTTAATCGGTGCTTTTAGCTCTGGGTAAATGCCCTCAAAACTGTCACGACCCAGCAAGTAGCCAACAGGCGTACCGTGAAGATTGCCGCTGTCTGTCGTGTTTAGAGTGTGCATGTCAGGGTGAGCATCCAGCCAGAGAACAAACTGAGGCTGGTTTATTTGTTGGGCGTATTCGGACACACCTGAAATTGTACCGATTGACAGTGAGTGGTCGCCGCCCAAAAAAATTGGCATGTCGCACTCTCGCGAAGCTTTTAATGCAGCACGTTGCAGACTTGATGACCAACCAGCAATTTGTTGAAGATTTCGAAGCGATTTATTGGCGTGAGGTTTTACAACTGCTTTGTCTGCCTTCGCGTTTCCAAGGTCTGTTACTTCATGACCAAGATCCCGCAGCACGTCTTTTATGCCAGCAGTTCGATACGCATCAGGGCCCATCAAACACCCTAATTGACTTGCGCCTTCTTCAACCGGAGCACCCAAAATTTGACACTTCATGATCAACTTCCCCACACGTGTTTCTATTTTTTCAAATCTCATTCTAATCTAAGAGGAAAATGACCCAAGTTACCGCGTGAGACGAGGACCATCTTGTCTAAAATGTATAAATGACTTATCAATTTGATAAGCTAATTGACAAAAAGATAAAAGACCGGCAAATGGACGATAAAGACAAAGAACTCATCGCCTTATTAAGGCACAACAGTCGATTGCCAGTGTCAACGCTCGCACCCATGTTGGACCTGTCGCGCATCACCGTAAAAAGCCGGATTGATCGCTTGGTCAAGACTGGGAAAATTCAGAAATTTACGTTGGAAGTGTCACCAGATGCCGAAGACAATCTGATCCGTGCAATAACCAATATCGAAGTCCAAGGGTTAAAGGCAGAATCGGTTGTTTCACATCTTAAAAAAATGGCTGAAATAACCAATCTTCACTCAACAAATGGAAAATGGGCATTGGTGGCTATTTCGCAATCGAACGACCTTGCCAGTTTCGACAAACTACTGAACCAAATCGGTAAAGTTCCGGGGGTGGTCAGCGCCGAAACCAGCTTGCTTTTAACCAAAATTGTTTAGGTATTCTTATACAAGACCGTCTCATATCACTATCGACCGTGTTCACACCCCTTTGATTGAGCGGAAATCTCGCAATTAGGAAATTAATCGTTCAGAATACCCTTAGCTAAACTCGTTTCAGCATCTCCTTATTGATAGAAGGGGACCCTGAGGTGACCGTTAACAGTTCCGCATTATGTGTGCTTCCATCGCGGCCAAGCCTTCATCCAAGTTCATCCGACCCAAGCCAATGCGAAAGTGATTTTCCAGTGTCTCTGTTAACTCAGATGCATAAATACTTCCGGGAAGCAAAAGAACCCCTGCGTCCTCAACCATTGAGCGTGCGAACTCCTCCACGCCCTCAGGCCCTATGTATTTTGGGAAGGCCATACACGAACCATCCGGTTGTTGCCAGTCAAACAGATTTGTATGCCGCTCAAAAAAGGCTGACCACTTCAGCAAATTTTCTTCTACAATTGCGCAGTTGCGTGCAAGCAGTTCAGACCGATGGTTAATCGCAATTTTTGCAAGCCGTTCACTTGGCCCCGAATTACATATGGAAAGGTAGTGCTTCAATCTTTCCATTTGGGACAATAAAGCCTTGTCCTGACAAGCGATCCAACCAATACGCAGCCCGGGCAAACCATAAGATTTTGACATGACATTTAGTGACAATCCACGTTCATAAACATCTGCAATAAATGGGAGATGTTTTGACTTCGAGTGTCCGAGCCCGTTAAATATCTCATCATGCAAAATGTATATGCCGTGTTTCCGTGCCAACTCAATTAAGGCCATATACCTGTCGATTGGCAAAATTGCCCCCGTCGGATTGTGTGGGAAATTGATGGTGATAAGCTTGGTGTTTGGCCGAATTTCCGCGGCTATACGGTCGATATCAAGCGACCAGCCATCGTTGGGGTCCAAGGGTACAGCGGATGCGTCACACAAAGCCATAGGTAAACTTTCATGGCTTTGATAATTCGGCGTCACCATAATCGCGTGACTGTCTTCATTCAAAATAACGTTGTTGGCTGCGAATATGCCTTCGCTAGCACCCGCAAAACACAAAACTTCATCAGGCGTGCAATGATTGTATGTGCTGGCTATCGCGTCTCGAAGGTCTGGCGCACCATAAGTTTCTGTGTAACCCAGCCATAGACCTTCGAATTCTTCACGTTCTTCTGGCGTTGCCAACGCCAACAGATCCCGCATAGACATGCTTTCAGCGTCAGATGCTGTCATGTGATATCTTGCTTT
>JBMYWL010000203.1:0-3378 GCA_049607365.1 Alphaproteobacteria bacterium
GTTTTTGTTAGGTCTTTCAAAGTCCCTTCAAGCGCGTCTTACATATACCCGAGCTGTGTGATGGTGTCTTCGCGGGATGCACCGTTTAGCATGCTAATGTTGGCATTCACGGAGTTGAATTCAGGGGCGACAAAAAAGCGGAAAGGGATTTTCTTGGCAGAGACTGCAGCGACAGAGATCATCATTCCAGCAATACAGATGGCAATGATTGGGTATCTGAAAATAAGTGAAACTTTGACTGTTGGACGGAACACCTTGTAGCGAAACGCATCAAAGGCCCAATCCACAAAGCGTCGAATTGGCGAGAACAACTTGTCCAGAACGCTCGAAATGCTGTTTGTATTGCTTTGCGCTGCCATTGAGTGGCGCATGTGACCCGGAAGAATAAGGAAGCACTCAATTAGACTGGCGACCAACACGGCAACAACGGCAAGCGGAATGGCCTGAAGTAATGCGCCAAAGCGGCCACCGATGACCAATATGGCACCAAAAGCGATGATTGTGGTTAAGGAAGCGCTGACAACTGGACCCGCCATTCTTTGAGCACCCAATATGGCAGCCGTGGAAGGCTTAAACCCAACCGCATACAAAGCGTCAGAGTGTTCACCCACCACAATGGCGTCATCAACGATTATTCCCAATGTCAGAATGAGCGCAAACAGTGAGATCATGTTGATGGATTGGCCCGAAAAATACATAAGACCAATGGTGGCGGCTAAAGAAATTGGGATGCCGGCCGCAACCCAAAATGCGGTTCGCCAATTCAAAAACAAAAACAGTAAGACCAAGACGATGATAAGGCCGATAACTCCGTTTTCAACCAACAGACTTAGGCGCGCTTTTATAACGTCGGCGCGGACATTGTAGATGTCGACTTTCAGGTTTGCGGGCAAACTGCCACGAAGATTTCCAATGTAGGCGTCAACGATGCGTTGCTGTTTTAAACTGTCACCACCCGCACCACGTTTTATGCTTATTTCAATTGCTGGCTCGCCGTTGCGAAATGAATCAACGCCGCTTGCCGCATTAAGTTCTTGAACCTTGGCTATGTCTGACAGGTAAACTTTTGTACCATCTGGCAGTGCTTTGATGGTCAGGTTTTTGTAAGCCTCTGCGTCAGCCAATTGGCCGAGTGTTCGGACAAGTCGTTCACCACCCGCTATGTCACCGGCCGGTGTGTCTTGCGATTGGGCGGATAAAATGCCGGACAACTGACCTATGGTTAAATCCAGCCGTCTTAGTTCAGCTGGGTCGGGTTCAATGCGTATTTCAGGGCGGTAAGTGCCAATTATGTCAACTTGCAACAGGCCTTCGTTTAACAAGCCCTCGCGTATTTCCTCGGCAAACTCCAACAGAGCCAAACGCTCATATGGTCCGGACAAAATGATGTTAGAGACGAAATCTCTAAATGCTGATTTTCTTATTCTAGGGTCGTTTGCATCTTCGGGCAGGGAGCCAACCAGAGCATCTACGGCAGTTCCTGCATCGGCATTGGCCTCTGTCATATTGGTGCCGGAAGCGTACTCAATTTGGATTATCGCAGAGCCTTCCTGCGCGCTGGAGAACACTTCATCTGCACCTTCAATGAACCTAACCGCGGGCTCGATAACTTGAATGACAGCCTGATCGACATCTTCTGAAGAGGCACCACTCCAGTTTTCGCTGATGGTAATGCGATCCCTGGCAATTTCGGGGAAAAACTGTGTTGCTATTTTTGTTGCTGCCCAAATTCCAAACATAACCATGATCAGCATGAGAATGTTTGGTGCGGTTCGGTGACGTCCAAAAGTGGCCAAAAGACCTTTACTGGCGCGTTCGTCTAATTCAGCACTCGGTTTTTCTTTTGTATACTCAGCCATTTCAAACCCGCCTAATTCGCAAGTTCGGGAACGTCAATACCCATGCGTTCAACCATTCGCTCCAAACGACTGCGCTTTATTTTGCCACTTGAGATGGTGTTGATTATTTGTTGTTTTCGGTCGGGGCTTATTGGTGACGCTTTCACACGTTCCAGAAGCAGCGCTTGCGTTGCCGAAGACAAAACAAGTTCGTCAGGATTAGATGCTGGTAGTGCGTCACCCGATGGCTTTTCGCTTTGTTGAGCGGGCTGGTTTGAAAGTTCTGGAATGTCCAAACCCATTCGCTCCGCCATTCTTTCCAAGCGCGAACGAAGCATCGAGCCGGATTTAATGTTGTCCTGCATTTGCTTCTTACGCTTCGCTGGAATGGGGATGTTCTTGATCCGCGCCAAAATCATGTCTTGGGTTTCTTGGCTCAAGGTGACCTCTACTGGAGCAGCGTTGTTTTGCCCGTTCGATTGCCCGTTCGATTGTCCGTTCTCGGTGCGTGATTTGGAGAGTTTAACTTTCACGCCTTTAGAAATTTGGGGGAAACGCCGCACGATTATTTCTTTGTCCGTCGGCACATCTCCACGCACGAGTACATTGTCGCCTTCTCTTCGAATGACTTTGACGTTGATTATCTCCACACGCGTGTCTTCACCAACAAAATACAGCTGACCAGATGGGCTTACCGCAGCTTGTGGCAGTGCAAACACGTTTTTTTCCAGTCCGGCATTAACGTTCACTTCAACGTAAGCGCCTGGCCGAAGCGGGGTGTTTGAATTTAAATTGTCAAGGCGCGCAAACACTTCCAATCCGCCAAGCGATGCATTTACATTTGCGCCAATCCTGCTGATGTGGCCCGCAAAGCTCAGGACATTTGTCCCAAGGCTCCACCTAACATCCGTTTTTCTGTTCAGAATTCCGTCAACACCAGTGGTGTTTTTATTGTCATCACTTTGCAGCATTTGACCAATGTCCCTGTCCGGAATTCGGAAAGACACTTCCAAAGCGCTCAAGTCAATTAAGGTGGCCAACGCCTCGCTGGTTCCGACAACTCGACCCAGTTGTAAATTCGCGTTTGAAACTAGACCTTCGAAAGGTGCACGGAACTCTGTTGTTTCCAAATTTCGATTTACTCGTGCCAAGTTAAGCTCAGCACGCTGTTTGGCTGTTTTCAATTGTTCGGCTTTGGCTTGAAGCAGCTTTATAGATCTTTCAGAGCCACTTATGACCCGTTCTGCACTGCTTACACTTATTCTTGCGCGCTCAACGGCAGCATCAGAGACAAAGTTTTGCTCTTTCAGTTTGATTTGACGGCTCAAATCTTCGTTCGCAATCTCCAGTTCTTGCTGACGTTCAAACTGGCTGGACTGCTCGTTCAATATTTGTAACTGAAGTTCTTCAATCTGTTGTTGACTGGTTGCCAAAGCAAGTTTCGCGTCAGATACATCTTTCTCGCTTCTGAAAGGGTCTATGCTGAACAACAACTCGTTTTTGGAAACAGTTTTGCCGCTTTTGAAATTGGGAGAGATTT
>JBMYWL010000204.1:0-3362 GCA_049607365.1 Alphaproteobacteria bacterium
GTTTCTTGGTGTCATTCAGGTGGAAGAGGGGCTTTACAGGTCTCGCAATGTTCCAACTTTGTTGTTGGCGCAAGACATAGGTTTTTCGCGCATTTGGCAATTTGCCAAGCACTTGGGTCTGACAGACACCATGCGCCGGGAGTGGACGATTACGCTTGGCTCAGCTGAAACCACAGTCATTAAAATGGCGAGCGCTTACATCGCCATGCTTAATGGTGGCGACGTCAAACTTGCTACGACCATCAAACAGGTGACAGATCTGGACGGAAACCTGTTGATTGTTCCGAGTGAATATTTGTGCGTCGGTTGCCGTGAGGAGTCCGAGTTTTCAACACGCATGAAAAGTGTATCTGAAGCACGATTGGTCATCCCACCGGAGGCATCTCGCACACTTAGAACCATTATGCGCAAGGTTATGACACAGGGCACGGGTTACCGCTTGGGACGAGATTTACCACGGGACGTGATTGGCAAAACAGGTACGACGAACCACGCACGAGACGCCTGGTTCATTGGTCATACTACAAGTTTAGGGCCTGACCCGCTGCTTATTGCAACCTACATTGGCTATGATCAGCCGCAGCCCATATCTCGCGGTGCAAGTGGTGCGCGTATTGCGGGCTCAATCTTCCGTGACGTGGTTCTTGGTACACTTAATGGAGACGTTGACATCCGTAACAAGCCAACTGAACAGATTGTCCAAAAAGAGCTTTATAGAACCGTTTCTCCCTTAAACTTCCGTTCGGCAAAATCAACTTCATCAAGGGTTCTTGCAGTTATGCCAAAGAATGCCAACCTATTGAATGTAAGTTGTTCGGGCTCTTGGTGTGGTGGTGAGTTCAAGGGACAGAAAGGCTATTTTTCTAAACGTTACGTTAAGCGTGTGAACGGCGGTGGATTGGTAACGGTTTCAGCTGAGGTGCCGGACAGGTTTCGTGATTTACGTCGCTTCATGGCTGCAAGTGGGGGAACCTATACGCCAAACCCGAATAGCAACGCCATTCAAACCGCGAACTCTGCGTCGACACCGGCCAGCCCATTTGACATTTTTGGTAACACACGTGCGTCGGCACAGGTTACCCAACCGGTTAGGCAATTGAAGAAGAAGGCCAAACGCACCGTCGTAAGAATTATCGATGGCGTTGAAGTTTCGACAACCTACAATTTCTGATTAGAACAAACGGCCTGAAGGCAAAAAAAAGCCGCTTTAAAAGCGGCTTAAAACTTCAGCTCGTATTTTGAAATACGAGCTTGTGAGGATTTAGTTCAAAAGTCTTGAAGAGTTACAGGTGAGGGACGTGACCTTTCACCTGTAGTTGCCTAGCCTAAATGCTTGGCTAGACGGTAGTTACGCAGCTTCCTGATCAGGATCATCGTCGTTTAGGTCAGGGTTTGCTAAGCCTTTAACCAGCTCAGTGATTTTGCGTTTTACATTGTGAGATTTAATCTCTGAAAATTGTTGCATCAAAATTAAAGTTTGACGATCGGTCAATTGGCTTAGATCTGTCTTAATCTCGTTTTCATCGATTGGGTCGTTGTTGTCTACACCGACAGCATCGCAAACAGCGGCATGAACACTAGATGTTAAGCCGTCGTAGAAATGATCAACAGATACGCCGAATATTACAGACAGCTCATAAAGACGAGATGCAGAAATTCTGTTACGACCAGTTTCATATTTCTGAATTTGCTGGAAAGATACAGCTAATCTTTCGGCGATTACTTCTTGGCTAATACCATTTAAAACACGAAGTTCACGCATTTTAAAACCAACATGTGCATCAACCGGGTGAACTAGTCCAGTTCCACGGCCTGTTGAACGAATATCCATAATAATGACCAACTTTCCAAAGTAAAAATATTTTGTTTACAAATGTGTAGTAGATTGCAAACAGTCTTAAGAATCGCTTTTGTTTAGCTTGAAGACGATATTATCTGTTCCAACACAAGGTTGCAAACAATTGGCAAAGCAAATCTAAAAATTTATTTGGGCTGAAGACGACGGGTCTGTGTGAAACGGCATTTGTAGGTAAAAATTTATATAATATGTCTCGAAAAGCGGTGTTGGCAAAATAATACGCCTTAAACGGGAATTGAGGGCCCGCAGTAACCAAACATTGAGCTTCAATCAGTTCAACAAGTTTGTAGAGCGGTTTAATTTGTGTTCGAATCTTGGAATTTCGAGTTGAAAATCAATGGTTATTTTCGCGTTAAAATAAAGTCGTTTCTGTATGAAAATAAAAAAGGACGGCAACATTTACGTCACCGTCCTTCAAATTTGTTCAGGTCACACACGCGGTGACCGTTTCCCTAAGACCAGTTGGTCTTAGCTAAGCCACCAACGCTCATGCGCTTTGTTGCCGTCCATTTCCCAGTTGGCAGCGATTGATTCACCATGAGCAACGTTCTTTGACTTACCCATAATGTGGTTTGCAAACATCGGGATCATCGCGCCACCATCGTTGTGGAGCAATTCTTGAGTTTCGTAGTACATCGCACGACGAGTTTCTTGGTTAAGTTCCCCCCGGGCGGCAACCACAAGCTGGTTAAAGCGGTCAGCAGCTTCACCAGTCTTCCAAGCTGTGTCATTCCACTCTGTGTCGTTGGTGTAAGCTGAAGTGTACATCCAATCTTCGGTTGGACGACCGCCCCAATAACAAGCGCACCAGCCTTTTTTGTTCCAAACGTTTGACCAATAACCATCGCTTGGTTCACGAATGATTTCGACGTTAAGGCCAATGGCTTCAACAGATGCCTTAATCAGCTGCGCAGCGTCAACGGCACCACCGAATGCGGCGTCAGAAGAAGACAACTGAATGGTTTCACCAACCATGCCTGCTTTTTCAAGGTGTGCACGTGCGCGATCTGGATCATATTCGCGTTGTGCAAGATTCCCGTTGTGGAATTCGTTCGCCGTGGAAATAGGGTGGTCGTTACCCAGTGCTCCGTGACCAAGAAGGATTTTGTCGAGCATTTCTTGACGCTTGATACCAAGCTTCAACGCCATGCGCAGGTCGTAATTGTCAAATGGTGCGACATCAAGACGCATTGGGAAAGTGTAATGCAGAGTACCTGTAACTTCAACGATGTCGACTGTTGGTACACGACCCAACAAAGCAACGGTTTTTGTGTCAACACCATCAATGATGTGAACTTCGCCACCCATTAAGGCGTTTTGACGCGCTGTTGTATCGACAAGGGAGATCAGTTCGACTTCGTCGGCGTGTGCAGCACCTTCTTTGAAGTAGTTTGCATTACGCTTGAATTTAGCACGAACACCAGGTTCGAAATCTTCTAACACGTAGCCACCCGTACCAACACCAGCAGTCGCATCTACCTTTCCATCAACAGACGGCATGATG
>JBMYWL010000205.1:0-3348 GCA_049607365.1 Alphaproteobacteria bacterium
TTTCGCCAAAGCAGAGATTTCAGCATCCTCCACTGGCATGATGCGGTCTTGCATTTCCAAAACGGTTACTTCTGCGCCAAGATCGGCATAAAAACTTGCAAACTCAATGCCTATAGCACCCGAACCAACAATCAACATGGATTTCGGCAGGGTCTTTGGCACCATGGCTTCCTTGTAGGTCCAAACAAGCTTTCCGTCAGGCTCCATGCCAGGTAACACACGAGCACGAGCACCTGTCGCCAGAATGGTGTGCGCAGCATCCAAAGTCGCGACATCTTTGCCGTCTTTTTGAACTTGTACTTTGCCTTTTCCTGCCAATTGACCGCGGCCGTCAAACACAGTGACTTTGTTCTTTTTCAAAAGATGTTTAACGCCACCTGATAGTTGACTTGCGACACCACGAGAAAAACCCACAATTTTCTCTATGTCAAAAGATGCATTTTCAATGGTCCAACCAAATGTTTTGGCTTCTTTTACCATGTGCCCAATCTCGCCCGCTTTCAACAGGGCTTTGGTTGGAATGCAACCCCAGTTCAGACAGATGCCACCCAAGTGTTCTTCTTCTACAAGTGCAACTTTCATTTTCAGTTGAGAAGCACGAATAGCCGCAACATATCCACCAGGACCGCCACCGATTACTACAAGATCAAATTTTTGTTTTGTCATTGTTTTGTATCCTAAACCAACATGCTCAACGGGTTTTCCATATAGGTTTTGAATGATTGTAGCCACTCTGCACCCAAAGCACCATCAACAACACGGTGATCACAAGAAAGGGTTACACTCATCACCATAGAAATACCCAGCTCACCAGAAGGCAAAACAACAGGTCGCTTTTCCCCTGCTCCAACCGCCAAAATCATTGACTCAGGTGGGTTTATGACGGCTGAAAATTCTTTAACGCCCATCATGCCAAGGTTAGAGATTGAGAATGTACCGCCTTGAAACTCACTCGGTGCCAGCTTCCCTTCCCTAGCTCTACCTGCCAGATCTTTCATTTCTGACGACAGCTCAGTTAAGGACTTGGTCTCGGCCAATCGAATGACAGGTGTAATCAGCCCCCCTTCAATAGCAACAGCTACTGAAACGTGTGCATTTTCATATTGGACGACGCTATCACCGTTCCAAGATGCATTTGCTGCTTTAACCTTGTTTAATGACAGGGCTGACGCTTTGATTATGAAGTCATTAACCGATACTTTTCCACCACCAGAGGCTTCCAAGCCAGCGTTAATTTCTTTACGTGCCGCCATCAACTTGTCCATGTTTATGTCGACAGTTAGATAAAAATGTGGGACCGTTTGCTTGCTTTCTGTCAAACGCCTTGCGATTGTTTGGCGCATTTTGTTCGCTGGAATAACTTCATGTGCAAGACCAAAGGCATCTGCGATTGCTTTCGGGTCCGGTCCACTTGAAACACCAACTGATGCAGGTGCATTTGCTTTAACACCAAGCTTTTCTGCATCTCGAACGTCTGCGGCCAATATCCGACCTTTTGGTCCCGACCCTTTGATTGATGAAAGCTCGAGCCCGACCTGAGAGGCCAAGCGCCTAGCCAAAGGCGACACACGCAGACGATCGCCATTTGAAGAGGCAGTCGATGCTGAAGAAAATGTGTTCTTAACATCAGCCTTAGGAGCTTCTGTCTTCGGCTCTTCTTTTGTGGTTTCAGCTTTATTTACCGGCTTATTTTCAGGCTGTTGTGCTACATCGCTAGCGTCTTCGCCATCCTCCAAAAGAACCGCAATAACGGAGTTTACGGCGACATTGTCAGTGCCTTCAGCTACATTCAGTTTGCCAATAACACCTTCATCAACGGCTTCAACTTCCATCGTCGCCTTATCGGTTTCGATCTCGGCAATAACGTCACCAGAGCTTACTTCATCACCTTCGTTAACGTGCCATTTGGCCAGTTTGCCTTCGGTCATGGTTGGGGATAGAGCTGGCATTAAAATGTTTACGGGCATGATTTATACCTCTCGAAATGTGGTTGCTTTAACAGCTTCCACAATGTCATCAACCTGCGGCAGGGCGAGTTTTTCCAAATTTTCAGCGTAAGGCATAGGCACGTCTTTTCCACACACCATACCAACGGGGGCGTCTAACCAATCAAACGCTTGTTCCATTACAACGGCTGCAATGTGTGAACCAACACCAGATTGCCCCCAGCCTTCTTCACACGTCACCAAGCGGTTAGTTTTCTTAAGCGATTGAATGATCAAGTCAGTGTCCATTGGGCGGATTGTACGAAGATCGATAACCTCAGCAGAAATACCCTCTTCAGCTAATTTATCAGCTGCTTCTAACGCTTTTCCAACCATAATCGAAAACGCTGTGATTGTAACGTCTGTACCTTCACGAACAATCTTACCCTTGCCAATTGGTACCGTATAATCATCCGTGTCAGGAACTTCGAATGATTTTCCATAAAGTAACTCGTTCTCCAAAAATACCACTGGATTATTTGATCTGATCGAAGACTTCAGCAATCCCTTAGCGTCCGCTGCCGAATATGGTGCGATAACTGTTAGCCCCGGGACATGCGAATACCAAGCTGCGTAACACTGCGAATGTTGCGCGCCAACGCGTGAAGCTGCACCGTTTGCACCACGAAACACGATTGGTGACTGTATTTGTCCGCCGGACATATACAAGGTTTTTGCAGCTGAGTTGATTATGTGGTCGATCGCTTGCATTGCAAAGTTAAAGGTCATGAATTCGACAATCGGACGCAGGCCCGCAAACGCAGCACCAACACCAATACCCGTGAAACCGTGCTCGGTGATAGGAGTGTCGATCACCCGTTTTGCACCGAATTCATCCAGTAAACCTTGAGAAACCTTATAAGCACCCTGATATTCGGCGACTTCTTCACCCATCAGGTACACGTCCTGGTCGCCGCGCATTTCTTCGGCCATCGCGTCGCGCAAAGCCTCACGAACGGTTGTTGTTACCGTGGGTCCGTCCCAATCAGTTTCAACCGCTACAGGTGGAACGACTGGCTTAATAGGTTTCGCTTCAGATTCAGCCGATTCAACTTTGGTAACATCACTTTCGACTGGTTCCGCCATTTCTGCAGAAGTTTCCGCGTACTCTTCGCCCTCTTCAACCAGTACAGCGATTACCGAATTGACGGCTACATTGTCTGTGCCTTCAGCAACGTTAAGCTTGGCAACAACGCCTTCGTCTACAGCTTCAACCTCCATTGTGGCTTTGTCTGTTTCAATTTCTGCAATGACGTCCCCAGACGATACAGTGTCGCCCTCTTTAACGTGCCACTTGGCAATTTTGCCTTCGGTCATAGTTGGTGAAAGCGCAGGCATCAAAATTTCTACTGACATATTCTAA
>JBMYWL010000206.1:0-3340 GCA_049607365.1 Alphaproteobacteria bacterium
TTGGCAACACGTATTGGGCTGAGCAGGGCGTCACCATATTGGCGCATGAGGAGGCTGCGGAAGTTTTTGAGGAAGAGGGCGACTTCATTCTTCAAAACATGCAGAGGTACAACCGTGAGCGGTCGGAGTTGACCGATGTTACACTGCCGACCCAAACGTTTGACGAGACATATGATGCTTCAATGGGTTCCTTTAACATCCAAGTGAGATATTTGGGTCCAGCCCACAGCGCGGGTGATGTTTCTGTTTGGCTACCAGATCAAAAGCTTGTGATCGCGGGCGATATGGCTTTCCATGAAAGACTATTGCCTATATTTGATGATACGGATACCGCGGCTTGGCTTGAGTCATGGGATGATGCCTTTGAACCATTGGGGGCTTTGTACGTCATTCCGGGGCACGGTCACCCAACCAACATGGCGCAGGTTCGTCGTTATACTAAAGACTATCTGGTTGATTTACGTAAGGTTGTCGGCGCACACCTTGAAGATGGTGGAGAGCTTTCTGATGCTTATTACGTGGACCAATCAGCCTATAAACATCTGGATACGTTCGAACAACTGGCGACCCGTAACGCCGGACGCGTATTTGAGCAGATGGAGTTTGAATAAAATCAGGAGGTTTGCGTATGTCTACGAGTTGTTTTATGGCCCTTGTTTTGGCCTTGGATGTTTCTGGAAGCGTGGACATGAGCGACTATGCTTTGCAACGGGAGGGCTTTAGCGCCGCGTTTTCTGACCCTGAAATTATTGCCTTGATTGAACAGCTACCCGGTGGTGTTGCAATTGCGACAACCACGTGGGCAGATGCAACAGACCAACATCTGACATTCGACTGGGCAATGGTGAACTCGGCAGAAACGTCACTGAATATGTCTAGGAAATTCAATGGTTTAAGTAGACTTCACACGGGACCGTTTACAGCTGTTGGATCTGCCTTAAAACACGCAAACGCTCAGTTTTCCAGAAACCCGTTTAATTGCATGAAGAACGTCATAGATATAAGCAGTGACGGTAAAAACAACGCGGGTCTGGACGAAGAAATTGTGGCTAATCAGGTTGGGTTGTCCAACACGATGATCAACGCTTTGGTAATTGAGCATGCGCAAGATGATTTGCGACCGTATTACGAAGAGCGCATTATTCGCGGACCGGGATCGTTCGTTATTAGTGCGAAATCATATTCAGATTATGCTGAGGCAATTAAGAACAAGCTGGAACTGGAATTCAACCTGATTTTTGCCAGTGATTGGTCATCCAGTGATTGGTCGAACGAGGCGACGAATGCTATTTTGTCGCGCTAAACCTTAACGACAAACACGACATGCCACCATCAAGTTTCGCGGCTTCCGTGTTGCCAATTTGCTTTATGTCGTAGCCTGCATTGTTCAGTGTTTCAGCCGTACGCGGAAAACCAGCTGGCATGATGACAAGGTTGTTGAAACGAATGGCATTTGCGCATGCCTCTTCACCTTCAGCGGTGAAAATTGTTTTGTAGTTTTCAAAACATCCTGACGTCGCCAATCTTTTCGTTGTCAAGACCGTTTCATCGTCAAGCAATGAGCAATCTGTTTTGAAGTGCAAGACATCAGCTGGCGTATTGACAATACGTACCTTATAGCCCCAATCATTGACAAGCGTTTGAAGCTCTTCAACACCAGCCTTGTCAGTTCTGGCGGACGTTCCAACCAATATCTCAGTCTCTGTGGTCAGTATGTCACCACCTTCGATGAAACCGACGTTTGGCCCTTGGCCTTGGATTGTTTTAATATCGTGGTAGAAATCTGACAACTTGGGTGCCAATGCGGCAGCTTCACCCAAGCGTGTTGGCGCACCGGGCCGCATGACGATTGCCCCTTTGGGTAAACAAAGGGCAGCGTCTTCAATAAAAACTGAGTCTGGAAACTGCTCTTGAGCGTCTAATACCGTGACAGATGCGCCTGTTGACCGCAATGCAGCAACGTAAGCATCGTGATGTTGGCAAAAGGTGTCAAAGTCTGGGTTTCCAGTGTCAACTGCGCGTAGTCCATCAAGAATGCTCTTGCTTGGTTTTCGACAAATTGCGTGGGTGAAGGTGTATGAACGTGACATGACTTGTGTCCTACATAGCGTGTTTTGGAATGCGGTTTTCAAAATATCGGAACAGTAAAACCAGACATCCGGTTAAGACCAGATAAATTCCAGCGACAAATATTAACGGCTCGTAAATTCGATACGTTTCCTGACGCACGATAGAGCTTATACCGTAGACTTCAAAAATCGTGATCGTTGCTGCCAACGGCGTGGCTTTCAGCGTCAAAATGAATTCGCCAGCCAGTGTCGGGAATATGTTTTGAAGCGCGCGTGGTAACCAAACCCGCCAAAGGACTTTGAATGGTGACATGCCAATGGCCCTAGCAGCCTCCAGCTCGCCCTTTGGTACACCACGGAAAGCCCCACGCATGACTTCGCCTTCGTAACCTGCGACACTAAGCGAAAAGGCAACAATGGCGTATGGAAATGCTTCGCGGAGCAGGGGCCATATCATGGTTTCGCGTATGCCCGGAATAAACGGGAACAGAGAGCCAAGGCCGTAATAGATCAACCACAGTTGAATGAGCAAAGGCGTGCCGCGTATGACGGTGCAAAACGCCTTGGCTGGCCATGCAAGATATCTAGGGCCAGCTGCTTGGGCTAATCCAAGCGGAATTGCCAACAGCATGCCGAAGAAAATGGAAATGCCCAACAGTTGAAGCGTTAGCCAGATGCCTTCAAGAAACTTTGGGGCATATTCTGGCAACCAATACCATTCCATATGCTTACCCCTGTTCTGGTTGGCCGCGCCTGAAGTGGCGTTCAATGCGGCTAAACACAAGTGTTGAGAATAAGGTTAACAGTAAATACAAAACGCCTGCAGCGACGTAAAACATGAAGTATGCTTTGGTGGCACCAGCTGCTTGCTTTGTTTCCAACGCTAACTCGCTGAAACCAACTACAGCGAGCAAGGCTGTGTCTTTGGTGGTAATCAGCCATAGGTTGGACAAGCCGGGAAGGGCGAAAGGTAACATGGCGGGCAAAATGACACGTGTGTGCCGCTTTATTGGACCCATGCCTATTGCTTTGGCGGCTTCTACTTGTCCGTTGGGAACGGCCAGAAAAGCACCGCGCAGAACCTCTGTCGAATAAGCACCTTGCACAAGGCCTATGACATAAATTCCGGCCCATAAGCCAGAGATGTCAATACGCTCGAAACCCATGCTTTCAAGCGCGATGTTCAACAGGTCTGTTCCGGCGTAATACAAAAGTAAAATGAGAACGAGTTCGGGAACCGCACGAATAAGCGTTGTGTAAATTTCCAGTGA
>JBMYWL010000207.1:0-2976 GCA_049607365.1 Alphaproteobacteria bacterium
AAATACCAAGCCCGACAAATAACGATGAGACGGAACAACTTAAGCACGTCATTTTGGTTGATGGACAAAGCAACACGGTGCCGAACAAACAAGACAAACGTATTCTTAGTTGGGATAGTTTGAAAAACACAGCATCTGAGCAATTTGCTGATAAAATCACCAGTGCAGAAGATCCCGCAACGATCATTTACACATCTGGCACAACGGGCTCACCAAAAGGCGCTCTTCATGCGCATCGTGTTTTGTTGGGGCATTTACCCGGTGTTCAACTGCCGCAGAACCTGTTTCCACAAGACGGAGATTTGTTTTGGACACCAGCTGACTGGGCGTGGATCGGCGGCCTGTTAGATGTGTTGTTGCCAAGCTTATATTTTGGCGTTCCGGTGCTGGCAAAGCGGTTTAGCAAGTTCACGCCAGAACAGGCGTTTGATCTGATTAAGAAGCACAAGGTTCAAAACCTGTTCTTGCCCCCGACCGTGTTGAAAATGATGATGCAAGCTGGCACAGACGAAATTCTTCAAGTCCGATCGATTGGGTCTGGTGGCGAAACACTGGGCACCCACATTCAAGACTGGTCAAAACGCACGTTTGGCGTTCCCGTAAACGAATTCTACGGTCAAACGGAGTGTAACTTGATCGTATCTAACTGCCATTGCCTATTCCCCATAAAATCTGGATCTATGGGCAAACCGATGATTGGATTTGACGTTGAGCTTATCGACCTTGAAGGAAACATAGTCCCTTGCGGTGAAATTGGGCAAGTCGCTGTCAAAAGACCCAACCCAACTTTAATGTTGGAGTATTGGCGTAACCCTGAAGCGACCGCTGCCAAATTTTTGGATAACTGGATGTTAACAGGCGATTTAGCCAAGCGAGATGAAGACGGGCACCTTTGGTATGTGTCGCGCGATGATGATTTGATTACGTCTGCCGGATACCGAATTGGTCCCGGCGAAATTGAAGATTGCTTATTGTCTCACCCCCACATTTCATTGGCTGCGGTTGTCGGTGTGCCAGATGAAACGAGAACAGAGGTTGTGACAGCCTTTGTTGTCACGACAAACGATGTATCAGCTCAAGACATTCAAACTTGGGTTAAATCTCGCGTCGGGCAACATTCCTACCCCCGTTATGTGTTCTTTGTTGACGAATTACCCACGACAGCAACGGGTAAAATTATACGTGCAGAGCTTAGGAAACTTGGGTCAACATTGGTGAATTGAACGCTGTAAGAAGATGGATTTATTCGTGCGATTTATACACGCTCCCTTACCAACGCTCCCCCGCACTTTCCCCTAAATATTCAATAAACCCAAAATTCACCAGACTAGATCTAGCCCCCTCATCATGCGGGTAATCACTAGATCTAACCAATACGAATCCAGCGATTCGATTTAGTTGCATTGGAGTCTTCAATTTGGCAACCTAAGCTGGATTTTAAAAAGGCAGACCATTACGTCGTTATTTTTCAAGGCGTTTCTGGCTAATTTGATATATTTATTTGGAGACATGTCGGTGACTAATTTTACCAGATTTAGACGTGCGTTAAATTCTACTGTTGCAGTTAACTTGTGCGTTGGCTTGGCTGCGTGTCTTTCAGCAAATATGGTTCACGCTGACCCGAATGCTGTTCATTCAGGCCCGCCGCCGATCAAACAAGCATTTCACGGTCAACCACAATATGCCCAGCCGCATTATGGTCACGCTCAACCCGTGTTCTTTCAACAACCACAACAGTTCGAAGTTTTACAGGTTGGTCAGTATCCGGTGAACATCGTGCAGCAACAGCCGCCAAAACCAGAGGCGCTTCCACAGCCCGCACCTGAAATTCGTGAAATCGAAATTCCAAAGCCGTACCCTGTTGAAAAAATTCGTGAAGTGAAAATTCCAACACCTTATCCGGTTGAAAAAATCCGTGAAGTTCGTGTGCCTTATCATGTTCCCGCACCTGTACCGCAGCAAGTTTATGCCGCTGCGCCGTCCAACCGCAAAATTGTGAACAACAACTACAACACAATCACAGTTAACGTTGCTGGCACAAATGGACAAAGACGCGCGCACGGTAAAGCAGCAAAATCTGGTGCTTACCCAATGTGGGGCTACGCAAGGTCACGTGTAAACCTGCGCGCTTGCCCAACCTTAATGTGTTCTATTGAAAGTACTGCCAGCAAAGGCCAGCCGTTACTTTTATCAACATGTAACAACACATGGTGTCGTACAACAATCGACCGCAAGCCTGTTTTCGTTTCCCGAAAATACGTCGGCATTCAATAAGCAAACAAAACTGAATATTTTCAGCCAAAAATAATGAAAAACCGGAGTAACCCAATGTACGGTAAATCTAAGTCACCTCAGCACGTCCAGAAACGAACTTTTGGTTTGTTGGCGGGTCTTGCAACGGGCATTTTGACAACATTGTCATTTTTACCTGCAACAGTTGACGCCCAACTCTTCAGTCAGCAAGCTACCTCTGGTGGCAATCAGGCAAATGGATTGCCGGTTTATCAACAGCGTGTTGCTGGCGCAGGTGGCCAAAGAACTGGTTCAGCAATTGGTGCTTCCGGCATTAGAAATTTCTACAGCGAGCAACAAAACACAAGCCCGCCTCCAGTTGCGAATACACACACACAAAGCCAAGATGAACTGACTATTTATCAACCATACCCGGTTCCTTATGGCAACGCTGCTGTTCAGACACAAGTTGTTCAGCAACCACGGCCACAAATTCGATATGTTCAGCGTCCTCAGCAGGTAATAAGGCCGCAAATCCGCTACATTCAAAAGCCGGTTTACATTCAGGCACCACAGCCGCAACCGCAAATTAGATACGTACAACAGCCCCCACAGAGAATTAGAGTCCCTGTGCCAGTTCCTGTGCCCTACCCAGTTCCGGCACCGCAACCTGCACCAGCGCCTCAACCAGTTGCAGCACCACAGCCAGCTCCTCAGCCAGCACCGGTTTATCACGCGCCAGCT
>JBMYWL010000207.1:2986-3249 GCA_049607365.1 Alphaproteobacteria bacterium
TGACATTATAAACAACAACTACAACACCATCGACATTCAGGTGCCACAAGCGCGAGCTGCTGCACAACCAGTTTATTATCAGGCTGCGCCACAAACAATTGTTGCCGCTCCTGCTCCAGCACCAAGACAAACCTATTCAGCCCCAAAAGGTTGTGGTTATGTGAAAGCAACAGACAGCTTGAACCTGCGTACAGGTCCAGATGTTTGGAACAAAAAGGTTTGCACAGTTCCTAAAGGCTACCGAATGAAGTGTGGCGGCTGTA
>JBMYWL010000208.1:0-3233 GCA_049607365.1 Alphaproteobacteria bacterium
GAGCGCGTGCTTTACTTTCTTGTCGATTGTTGCACGGTCAAGCTTGCGAACTTCCAATGGGAAGGCAAGGTTTTCGGCAACGGTCATGTGTGGGAACAAAGCGTAGTTTTGAAACACCATGCCGATGTTGCGGCGGTGCGGTGGCACATTGTTCAAAAGTTTGTTTTGAAGCATGATGTTGCCAGATGTTACAGATTCAAAACCAGCAAGCATCATAAGGCAAGTTGTCTTGCCCGAACCTGATGGGCCAAGCATGGTGACGAATTCACCGGGCGCAATGTCCAGGTTCAGGTTTTTAACGACGAGTGACTCACCATCGTAGGATTTCTGTACGTTTTCGAAACGAACGATTGGTTCTTGAGATGATGACATTCGTATTTATTCCCGTGTTAGCTACCGTTTAATGTTCTTGGCAACTTTATCATTAGATCTTTTGTCTTATATTTAAGGCTCAGGCGTCATTCAGCAAGTAAAAAGTCAAAATCAGGCTTAAGTTTTCGCTGATGTCGCCTCGGCTCGGTCCCACCAATCAGGTTTAAGGAAAGAAACCGCTTCGCCTGTCGGTGTTTCAAGGCTTGATTCATCAAACGTGATTGCGTCCCGTTTCACGAGTGCAAACCTGTCTGACTGCATGGTTCCAACAGTTTTACCATCCAACAACAAGGGTGTCTCAGCTGGAATTGTTTGTTTGGTTGGCACCAAAATACGTTTGACCAATCCACGATATTTCATGCGTGCAGTCAGCTCTTGCCCGACAAAGCAGCCTTTGGTCCATGAAACCGCGTGCTGGCCGTCTAGACCAGCTTCCATCATGGTTGTTTTATCGATTATGAAATCCGTGTGACCTGTCGCTACTCCCTTATCAGCCAAATAGCTGCGAAACTGTTCATTTGTGGCGTCTGCTTCAAGTGTATTCGGTGAGTAAACACGATGACACAAATTATCTGCGCGACCGTCGTTCAGGCTGATTTTGTCATCTTCGGATTGTACACCGAATGTGCCGTTGGTGTTTGTTACTGGCCAAACAGCATAAACCCCGACATCGGTCTTTTCTTCCAGCACGACGTCAGCGCGAAGCTTTAACATGGTCAAACGGCGTTTTAAATCTGCGCTGCGTTCTTTTGCGACTTCCAGCAGAAAGCAATCTTCTCCAGCTTTCGTCGTGGTTTGAGACAAAAAGAAATCATGAAGATATTTGCCTTGTGCACTCAACAGAAACGCATAAAGGCCATTGGTGGCGTCAACCTTACCCATGTCATTGCTAATCAGGTTTTGCAGGAAGTTACGCGCGTCAGAGCCGGATATTTCCAACAATGTTTTGTCATCCAGTTGGGCACAATATTTGGTCATGTCAAATTCCTGAAGGTGGGACAAAAAAGAACACATTTGGCGTCACGCAATTGCACAACTCGGTCCCCAATTGAACGCAGATAAAGACGAACTTACATGGGCAATGTTTACGAAAGCTGCCCCTATGTTACGAAGTCTATATCACCACAAGTTTCCTTTATTTCTCAGCGTGATTTTTGCAACTGTCTTCTTTTTCATGTTTTCGAGCATTGTTCAGGCGCAAGAGAACGCATCATCTCCAATTTCGTGGAACAGCAAAATTGCGTTCGCCTCTCAAATGCAGCTGGGTGAGACCGTGTCTTACGATCCGGCTTATGTAAGTTTGGCTTTCCCAAACGGGGACGTGGATCGTTCAACAGGGGTTTGTACCGACGTGGTGATCAGAAGTTTACGTGACGCGCATGGTCTGGATTTGCAGTCGCTCGTGAACCGCGATATGAAACGAAATTTCTCGACCTATCCCAAAAACTGGGGGTTGAAACGTACAGACGCCAACATAGACCACAGACGGGTGCCGAATTTACGCCGATACTTTGAGCGTAAGGGCTTTAGCCTTGGCGTTTCAGATGACCCGGCTGATTACAAGGCAGGGGACATTGTTTCATGGCGTTTGCCGTCGAATTTGACCCACATTGGTGTTGTTTCAATCGCGAAAAGTCCCAGCAATGGTAACCCGTTGATTGTGCACAACATCGGCAGTGGTGCGCAAATTGAAGACGTGTTGTTTGCGTTTGAAATTACGGGGCATTATCGCCTTAAACAGGCTTCGTTTTAGGCCTCCCAGTTAAGACCAAGTTGCTTTGGCTTGATAGCGGCTTAGAACAAGCCCGCAAACCATGGCTGACAAGGAAATGACCGCAACGATGGTGCAAACCAACTCTGTTGACCAACCTTCGTCGAACAAAGCCCCCATTAAATAAGGTGCCAACGCGGAGCCGATGACCATTAAGGTCGCACTCAGCGCGCGAATAGAGCCCAGATGCTTGGTGCCAAACATTTCTGGCCAAACAGCTGTGACGATTGTGTTGGTGCCGCCAGATGTAACGCCGATAAGCCCGAAGCCGACATAAGCCGCGATGGGGCCAAGGTCCAAACTGAAAACCAACATGGCAAGCGTCATGGGCACCATTGGCAGCCAGATGAGTTTTCTTGCGGTGAACTTGTCGACCAAAGTTCCAAGAACCACGCTGGACACAACAGCGACAATCGCGAAAATGGGGAAGATTGCGCCAATGTTACCCCAACCTTTTTCGAGCGCCAGATGCTGATGGTGAAAAACAACGCCAGTGTTGACAAAAGATGGCACCAAAGCGATTGGCAACAGCAGCCTAAAACGGAGTGTTTTAAGCATTTGGTTGCGCGTTAAACCCTTTAATAGGTCCTCGTTTTGGCCTTTAGTCTCTTGGTTTTGGGCCTTTAACTGCTCGTTTTTGGCCTCTAACTCCCCAAAATAGCGCGACTTACCCAACAAGGTTGGCACCATTAAAGCGAGCGAAGCACACAAGATTGCGGCGATTGTCAGCCAGATGAAACGCCAGTCATAATGCAGCAACAACAGGCTTACCGGAATAGGTAACAGGATGGTGTAGGTGGGTTCACCAAAGCCAGCGATGGCCAATGCGCGCCCGCGGTACTTGTCAAAATACCTGGCCATCGACGCGCTCGACGTGTGGGACATAAGCCCTTGTCCAAAGAAGCGCAGCATGAAAATGCCAAGCGTCATGAACATCGCGTTTTGCGCCGTGGTGAAAACGAGACACGCACAAAACAAACCGCCAATGACGATCAGCGTCCAGACTTGCAATCTGATTTTGTCAATGAAGCCACCGAAATACACAACCATCGACGCGCTCGCCAAGGTGCCGATCAGGTAGTAAAATCCA
>JBMYWL010000209.1:0-3224 GCA_049607365.1 Alphaproteobacteria bacterium
TTTAATTCACGGCATGTCGGGAAGTGAAAACTCCTCAACAATAAAAAAATCTGCTCAATTCTATTTGGAGCAAGGGTTCCCGACACTAAGACTTAACTTACGTGGCGCAGGTGCCTTCCGCAAATCCGCGCGTGGAACCTATCACGCAGGGCGCAGCGAAGACTTGGGCGAGGTTCTAAGCCAGTTAAACGCCAATTTGGCTGATCAGTGCTTTCTGGTCGGACACTCGCTTGGTGGAAACATGTTGATTAAAGCGGTTTCTGAAATAGGTGTGAAAATAAACTCTAACATCCCTATTTTGGGTGCGGCATCCTTATGTGCGCCCTTCAACATGGTGGAAAGTGCCGTTAAATTTTCACGTCGCCGAAATTATGTTTACCAAAACTCAATTTTCTCACACATCAAAGCTTCTCTAAGCTCTGTTGATGGCATTTCCGAACGACAACTTGAACGCATTCACGCTTTCAAGACACTTCGTGAACTAGATGACACGGTTGTGGCGCCCTCACTTGGGTTGAGTGATGCAAAGCAATATTATGAAAAATACTCCGCGTGTAAATTCGCAGCAGATGCAAAGGTCCCTTTGTTGATTTCAACTGCGCTTGACGATCCCTGGGTGTGCGCCAAAGCCTATTTGGATTTTGACTGGTCACAGAATTCCAATCTAATACCTGCGATTACCAAGACTGGCGGACATTGTGGTTTCCATGAAAAGGGACACACATCAACTTGGTTTGATCGACGAGTGGCGCAATTGATTGATACTTTATCTTAGGTATCAACCAACTTTGAATATAGGGCCGCCCTTTCAGGGTCTGCTAAATCAAACGAATCTGCTTCGCTAATATCAACCAAATCGTGTGCGCCAATACCCAACAAACGAAATTTGCGTCCATCAAGCTCTTTCACGAGCAGTGCCAACCCTGTTTCAAACATGGTTTCTGAAAGACAGGTTGGGGTGTTCAGCGTATGCGAACGCGTAATGAGCTGAAAGTCTTTGGTTTTCATTTTAATTGTGATTGTGCGTCCAGCATAATTTGATTTTACAAGTCTGTCGGATAAACGTGTCGATAAAGACTTCAGAATTTCTTCCAAATCAGCCCTTGAGTCCAAATCGCCCGAAAACGTAGTTTCAGTTGAAATTGATTTTGACTTGCTAACGTGCTTCACGCTTCGTGTGTCGATGCCGCGGCTGAACTCATACAAGCCCTGCCCAAAACTACCATGCCTAGCGTTTAGATCATCCAACGTTAAACCCCGCAATTGACCAACCGTGTTCACGCCTTTCTTGGCCAGCCGCCCCGCTGTCGCTTTTCCAACGCCCCACAAAATCGAAACTGGCTTGTCTGCCAAGAACGCTTCGGTTTCCTGTTTCCCGATGACATGAAACCCGCTTGGCTTATCCAAATCAGACGCAATTTTTGCCATCAGTTTGTTGTGACTAAGCCCTATCGACACACTCAACCGAAATTCACCTTCAACTTCTTTGGCAAATTTCATAAGTGCTTTTGCCGGACTAATTGGCTTAGTCGAAGCGCTTAAATCCAAAAATGCCTCATCAATTGACAACGGCTGCACTATGTCTGTCATCTCAAACATTTTCTGGCGAATTGCCCGACCAGCGGTAATATATTTTTGGAAATTTGGTTTCACCACGTTCGCACCTGGACACAACTTGAGTGCTCTGTACATGGGCATTGCGGAGCGGACACCCTTAGTCCGCGCCAAATAGCATGCCGTGGTCACGACGCCTCGTTTGCCGCCTCCAATAATCAACGGGCGACCTACCAATTCAGGGTGGTCACGTTTTTCAACAGACGCGTAAAAAGCATCGCAATCGATATGAGCAATAGATAAAGAATGGAGCTCTGCATGCGCAAACAATCTGGTCCCGCCACACTGCGCACATCGCGCTGCCAATGGCGCACAATCTTTCAGACAGTCTCTGCATATTGACGTCATACGAATTGCTTCACCAAATGAATGGACCCTTACCCCTAAATCTCAATGAATGTTAGGATGTTGACTGGCTAAAACCGAAATTAGGACAGTTTTGTAGAATATAGATTATATATAGATAACTCGACGCTTAAGTGAAAAGCACAAACATGACGTCAAACATTCTCGTTGTCGACGACACACCAGCAAATCTACGCCTGATGCAACACAAACTCGGTGCGGGATTCTATCAGGTTGATACTGCCAGTTCAGGTCAGCAGGCGTTGGACATTCTTAAAACCAGCCAGAACAACATCGTGCTGCTAGATGTTATGATGCCCGGAATGGATGGGTTTGAAGTTTGCCGCAGGCTTAAAGGTGATCCAGACACTCAACAGATCAGTGTTATTATGGTTACATCACTAAATGATGCTGCCTCAAGAGTTAAAGGGCTTGAAGCAGGCGCCGATGACTTCATTTCTCGACCCATTCAAGACGATATTTTATTCGCTCGCATCAGATCGCTGGAAAATTTAGGCGCGCTTATCAAGCAGGTTGATTTACGGGCTAAAACTGCAAAAAAGCTAGGCTTCGACACCTCGCTACCGAATTTGTCACAAACAGATTTTGCCAATGCAAAAATACTTTTAGCAGAACCAGATACACAGCAGGCGACGAAAATAGCCAGCAATTTAAAAGACGGATTGCAATCACACGTCTTAACTTGTGGTGTCGTGGACCAAATCTTGTCTTATGCCCAAGCCGAACCTGTTGAAATTTTAATGATTAACGCCGATCACGAAAAAACCAGTGACGGAATTCGCGCTGCCATGTCTTTTCGGGCCATGCATTCGGCCCGTAACACACCGATCATACTCTTATTTGACCAACTGGCGGATACAAGGGCAGAGGCCGCTCTTCAAGTCGGTATTTCAGATTACATGCACAGCGACGTGGATCCTGGCGAGTTGATCGCGCGTGTTAAAAACCAGCTAAAGCGACAAAGGCATCTTCAAGCATTAGAACGCATATATGAAACATCAATCAACAAAGCCTTAACGGACGATCTAACGGGCCTTTATAGCCGCAGGTACGTAAGCCAGCACTTACCAAACATTGTCTCTGAGACACAAATGGCTGGGAAACCATTGGCCATACTTATGATTGATACGGATGATTTCAAATCTATCAATGACCAGTATGGTCATGCGTCTGGAGATTTGGTCCTTGCACATGTTGCCAAACGCATAAGTGAGAACCTTCGGGAAGACGATATAGTCGCGCGT
>JBMYWL010000210.1:0-3217 GCA_049607365.1 Alphaproteobacteria bacterium
TTACAGTCCTGATGAGGCAGCATCGCCAAGTTCAGTGGCGAGGTCAGCGATTTCTTTACCACCCGCCATCATCTCTTCAATTTCCTCGCGGCTTCGGTCAGCCTTGTGGAACGTGCCCAGTGTGCGACCACGTTGCAGGATCGTGAAACGGTCCCCCACCGCATAAGCGTGACGCACGTTGTGGGTGATGAAGACGATGCCCAGACCCTCACGACGGAGTTTTGCCATGTAACGCAGCACCTGAGAAGTTTGTGCCACACCAAGGGCTGATGTCGGCTCATCCAGAATTAGTACTTTTGCACCAAAATACACAGCACGCGCGATGGCCAATGACTGGCGCTCACCGCCCGACAAGGTGCCTGCCGCTTGCTCTGGCTCGCGTACATCAATACCAATGTTTTTCATCTCGTCACGTGCGATTGTATTAGCACGTTTCACGTCAAACCATTTAAACGGCCAAATGCCTTTGGTGATTTCGCGACCCATGAAAAAGTTACGGGTGATCGACATGAGCGAGATCATCGACAAGTCTTGATAAACCGTGGCAATGCCCAAATCCATCGCCTGGCGCGGAGAGCCAAACACAACTGGCTTGCCTTCAACTTTATACACACCTTTGGACGGCTTGTGCACACCTGCCAAGGTTTTAATCAGCGTGGATTTTCCAGCACCGTTGTCACCCAGCAAACAGTGAACTTCACCGGGTTTCAGGTTCAGTGAAACGCCTTCAAGGGCAATAACAGAGCCAAAATATTTTGAAATTTCGGAAATTTCGATGAGATACTTTTCTTCTTTTTTATCAGTATTGTCAGACATCTTATCTCTCCCCCGTTACACGCTTACGGATGAAATTGTTAAACAACACAGCCAAAAGCAGCATGCCACCCAAGAAAACTTTAAACCAGTCCTGATTTATTTCTGTGTAACCGATGCCAATGAATACCATTCCATAAATAATCGCGCCAAAGGCTGCGCAAATCACTGATCCATAACCACCAGTTAACAGACACCCGCCTACAACAGCTGCAATAATAGCAAAAAATTCTTTTTGAAAACCGCGAATAGCATCAGCAGATCCCAGAGATAGGATTGTGATAGCAGCAACCAATGTTGCTGCACCAGCGGTCAACATAAACAAAATAATTTTCACACGTTTGACAGGCACACCTTGGTTTCGGGCAGCATTCGGATCTCCGCCAGCTGCAAACACCCAATTCCCGAATTTGGTTTTCAGCAACACGAATGTCAAAACAACGGTCAGAACTATAAACCAAACAACTTCAACATGAATACCTGTTACTTTTGGCTGGCCTACAAATTTTCCACGCGTAAAAGTATCGATCATGCCCCATTCGTGTAACCAAGCAAAAAGGAAATGCATTGAGGTACCAGAAAACATTTCCATTAAGAACTCGTCACCCCAAGAATCGCCAACTGCTTCTTTGATAGCGCGAAGTTGTGTGGCGCCACCGCCACCTTTCCAGAACAGAGTTTTGAAAACTTCTCCAGTAGAGGAAAGCGGGTTGGCGAAAAACACTTCCCAAGAAGGCAATAAGTCTTTAGGGGCCGTCGAAACTTTCAAAAATACAAGGGTCAGACCAGCCAAGATAAACAAAAAGGCGAGTGTCACAATAAAACTGGGCAAGCCAGTCTTTAGAATGATTTGGCCCGATATGGCTCCAATTAAACAAGCCGCTGCAAATGCAACTAAAAGCGCAGCCCAAAGTGGCATATCCCAAACCACAAGCGCCACACCAAGGACGCAGCCTGAAAAGCCCCACATAGAGCCAATAGACAAATCAAATTCACCACCAATCATTAGCATTGCAGCAGCAACAGCCAAAATGCCAAGTTGAGCTGAAGGTTGCAACCAATTGACAATACCAGATGCCTTAAACATGCTGTCATCAGCAAAGATATAAAACAGCATGGCAATGATGATAGTACCCGCAACCGCGCCCAATTCCGGGCGGCGCATCATGCGAATAAACCAAGGCGTTTTTTTCAAACGTTGTTCGGCTTCTTTTGAGTGTGTGGGTGCTTGTGCTTGCGCTTGTTCAGCTGACATGGAGCCCTCGATATTAAAAAATTTGATTTTAAAATTAAAAAGGCGGGCTAACTTAAAGCTAGCCCGCCCATTTCATTCAGATGTCATTCGTAACTAAACGAACAACAGTCTTAACTTAACGTAGGCCCAGTTCTTAACGTAGACCTTGTGCTGCTAGCTCAACAACCTGAGCTGCTTTGTCAGCTGTAATCAAGTTCGGGCCAGATGGTACAGAACCGCCTGGTAGAACGCCGTAGCGAGATAGGTTCGCTAGGAATACGATTGGCAAATAACCCTGTAGGAACTGCTGCTGGTCAATACAGAAAGCGGCTTCGCCTGCTGCAACTGCCTCTAGCATGTTCGCTGACATGTCGAATGTACCAATGTTTACAGTACCAACTAGGCCAAGCTCTTTGATAGCTGCAAGTGCTGGCTCACCAGCTGTAGAAGCACCAAGTGCCAATACAGTGTCGATGCTCTCGTCAGACTCTAGAGCCGCTTTTACTTTAGCGTTAATTTCAGCTGAGTCGTTTGATGATGGAACAACAGTTACGTTACCGCCAAAACCTTCAGCAAAACCTTCGCAACGTAGGTCAAGTGCAACGTTACCAACTTCATGGTTGATACAGATTGCGTTCTTGCCGCCCATTGCTGCAAGCTTCTTACCAGCTGCAACACCGGCTGGACGCTCGTCCTGACCAACGTGAAGAAGAACACCAAGGTCTTCGTAAACGTCAGAACCAGAGTTCATTGAGATTACTGGAATGCCAGCAGCAACAGCAGCTTTGATTGATCCGCCAAGTGCGTCTGCATCAGGAATTGTTACAACAATTCCGTCTGGGCTTTGAGCTACAGCAGCGTCAAGAAGCTGTGACATTGCAACCATGTCGTAAACTTCTGGTGCGCGGTAAGATACAGCAACGCCCATATCTTCAGCAGCTTTACCAACACCGTTCTTTGCAACGTTCCAGAAAGCGTCGTTAGCTTGACCGTGGCTTACCACGATAAGGTTGATGCCTTTTGCATGGCCTTCAGCCTGTACTGAACCCATCATTGGTAATAGTGCGATTGCGCTAACCGCAAGTACTTTTAAAAACTTCATGTCTAATTCTCCCTAATTTTAACTTTTAAAAGATTTGAAACCACGAAGCCCTTTGGAACACGTCAAGA
>JBMYWL010000211.1:0-229 GCA_049607365.1 Alphaproteobacteria bacterium
TAAGCAAAAAAAATAGAATGAAAAGGAAACGACGCATTTTTTGCTCTCACATTTTTTGTTTTGGTTTTTAACGAACCTGATTTCAATCTAATGCATACAATAGGATTAAGGCCAAGGTTCGCCAATTTCAGAGCGTTTAGCTGTCTTTTGTTATTCCAAGCTCGCTAAGTCCGCCGTTTGCACCAGACCATTCAAGCGGGTTGTTCAGGAACATTTCAACCTGATCTAG
>JBMYWL010000211.1:239-3217 GCA_049607365.1 Alphaproteobacteria bacterium
AGTGGCCAATGCGTGAAGGGTCACCCCATGTTTAGCAAGTGTTGGTCTGGTTTCAGGGAAAATGTCATAGAAGAACACGACGAATGTGTCGGTACACTCGGCCCCTGCTTTACGAATGGCATCACAAAACTTCAGCTTAGAACCACCGTCTGTCGTCAAGTCTTCAACCAACAAGACGTTCTGGCCTTCTTCAATGTTGCCTTCAATCTGGGCATCACGTCCGAAACCCTTTGGTTTTTTGCGAACGTATTGCATGGGTAACTCCATGCGGTCAGCAATCCATGCACTGAAGGGAATGCCAGCGGTTTCACCACCTGCAACGGCATCGAATTTTTCAAAACCTGCGTCACGCTGAAGAATTGACACCGCGAAATCCATCAATGTCGAGCGAATACGTGGGTAGGAAATCAGCTTACGACAATCGATATAAACTGGACTCGCCAAGCCACTGGTTAGCATGTACGGCTCGTCTGATCTGAAATGTACGGCCTTAATTTCCAACAACATTTTTGCAGTTAATGACGCGATAAGTTCGCGATCTACGAAAGCACTTGGTTGCATTTGCTTGGTTCCCTGTTTCCTGACTTGTCTTGACCTACCACAGGTGAAATTGTCAGGCGAAACTCAAATGAAACATAGCTGTGGTTTTGCACCTGTGATACGAAGAACCGTACTGTCCATGAAAGTGATTTACAGATGAACACAAGCAAGCTTCCCGTTGGCGACCCACTTCCAAATTGGCAGGCGGCAAAAATTCCACCACAAACTTCAATGGTTGGTAAATACTGTCGCGTTGAACCCTGTGACATAGAAAAACACAGCGCGGATTTGTTTGCAGCGTTCGCAACTGACACGGACAAAGTGAATTGCACTTACTTGCCTTACGGACCTTTTGACACCTTAACCGACCTGCAAACATGGATGCGAAAGGCCTGTACCGGTGAGGACCCCATGTTTCACACGGTTGTAGACTTAAGATCTGGCAAAGCGGTTGGTTTGGCGGCTTTAATGCGCATTGAACCGTCGGTCGGCGTTATTGAAGTTGGCAACATCCACTTTTCACCCCTACTTCAACGCACCCCATTGTCCACGGAAGCGATCTTTCTGCTTATGTCGCGTGTGTTTGATGATTTGGGATACAGGCGTTTTGAGTGGAAATGCGACTCATTGAACGGACCATCCAATCGATCAGCGGTTCGCTATGGTTTTCAGTTTGAAGGCACATTCCGTCAAGCACTTGTCTACCGTAACCGAAACCGCGACACAAACTGGTACTCAATTCTTGATGGCGAATGGCCCGCTATAAAGTCGGCTTATCAAGCTTGGCTAAACGAAGACAACTTCGATGATGACGGCGTTCAAAAATCAAAGCTTGTTATACGAAAAACCTAAGCTCTACCCACGAATGATGATCAGGTTGCCAAGCAACACCATCGCCAAACCGGTTAAGGACATAAGCGACCAAGTGTAACTTTCGACAAACGTTGAAAGCAACAAGGCGCCAACTGGAAACATAACCGTAGCGTAGCCTGATCTGCCAGAACCAACACGACCCAACAAAGTTAAATACGCGGCAAAAGCAATGACGGTTGATATTACCGATAACCACACCATTGATGCTGCGTATTCAATTCTATAGTCCCAATTGAAGGGCTTGCCCTGCAACACGGCCAAAAACGTCAGCCAAACAGTACCGTAAAACATGCCCCAAGCGTTCATCGACACCAAGGGAATACGCGGCTGAACACGTTGCAGTCGGCCCGAAACCAGATTGCCACAGCAAAAGAACATGGTTCCGCATAAGCTTAGCACGATGCCCAGTACGACCTGCCAATCTCCGTCGCTTTTTTGAACCTCTGGCCACGACAAGAACACCACGCCAAACACACCCAACACACCTGCGAACAGAATTTTTACGGGCGGGGCCTTACGCGCAATTATAGCTGCGAACAGCACATTGACGATTGAAGCTGTTGCGAAAATAACCGCCAAAATACCACTGACTAAGTATTGCGATGCGTAGTAGAACAGCAAGAAATTGTTTGAAAACAAACACAAACCCAGCAAAGCAAAACCAAGGTGGTGCTTTGCGGCAAAGCTCCATTGTCTGCCGGATATTATCACCCACAGAAACATCAAAATAACCGCTGAACCGAAGCGGTACACCAATGACACTTCGTTTGCCACCACACCCGGTTGAACCGCCAGCGCGTACCAAGAAAACGACCACGCAAACACTGTTGTCGCAAACAATAACAAGTCAAAGCCTGAAAAGGCTTGTGAACCACTTGATGTATTTATTTTTGCAGAGCCACTCATTCTAATGCGTCCGTTGTCTTAAATAATTCAACATGTTTTGGATGGGTAGGTTGATCAATGCGACACCCAGAACAGCGACTGCCAGTCCAATTGCCAGCGTTGGCGTAACAACTTCACCCAACACAACCACGCCCAATGTAATGGCGATGCCACAGCGCATAAACCCTTGGCTCGTGGTACCTAAAGAGCCGAGCGTGTTAATCAGCCGGAAATAAATCAAAAAAGCCAAAGCCGTAGAAAACACACTCAGTAAAACAACGCAAACCCACGCTTTTGCAGTTGGTTGAAGCGTCAAAGGTGCATCAAGAATAAAGCTCGCAGGAACCAGCACGATTGACGAGATAAGCATGATGCTGGCGGCGGTGACAACTGGCGGTAAACCTTTGAATTTTTTACCATAAATTGCACCTATGGAATACAAGAATGCCCCTGTTAAAGCGGCCAACTGTCCCAAAATTTGCTGACCCAACCCATCAAGGACATTAACGCCAACAATCAGGCAAACACCACCAAGACCCAAAATAACACCAGCAAACTTATACCAATTCAGCTGTTCGTGTTTGGTGATAAAAAATGTCAGTAAAAACACAAATATAGGTGTGGTTGAGTTCAAAACGGCTGCCAATCCACTGTCGATAAACTGCTGCCCCCATGCAAGG
>JBMYWL010000212.1:0-3210 GCA_049607365.1 Alphaproteobacteria bacterium
TCTTTTCAAACTTAGCTTGCGGAGCATCCAAGTCGTTTTGTTTTGCGTATTCCAGCTCGATTTGTTCGAAAGTGTTACAAATCTGATCGCGCAAGTTTTTAAACCAAGTTTGCGCCGTGTCTTTTTGGTTTTGGGTGAATCCCGTGGTCATGCCGGAAATCCTTCAGTTTGTCGCAGGCCTTCAGCCAATATTATGCCAGCCGACAGGGCCACATTTATGGAGCGCATGCTTTCTTGCATGGGAATCAACACACCAGCATCAGCGGTGTTGTGAACATCCTCGGGTACACCCTGACTTTCACGACCAAACATCAAGCGGTCATCAGCCTGGAACTTCATGGCGTCCAGCCGTTTTGCCCCACGTGTGGTCGCTAATATCAAACGTCCTGTTGGTTCCGAGTCTTTATACGCTTGCCAAGATTTGTGTTTGCAAATCTTAACATGGTCCAGATAATCCATGCCCGCCCTGCGCATACGTCGTTCATCAAAAATGAACCCGAACGGCTCAATCAAGTCGACCTCGACATTAAAACATGCTGCCAATCTTAAGATTGTGCCCGTGTTTTGCGGAATATCAGGCTCAAAAAGCACCAGACGCATGACTTTGGCTCCTTCAGGCCCTACTTTGTCCATTGTACAAGGCAGTTTAGGACAGCTTACCCCTGTTGAGCTGGGATATGCTTGCGAAGCTGGGTTGAAGCAACTTTGAAAGCTTTGACGTGGTTTCAGAATTCACTTATAGCCCTAGGTGAGTTTGAACTTATTCTAATTTCTTTTGGTTCAAACATTGGTTTTCATACTTCTAACTGGTGATGCGAACGTCTTATGGCTGACGAAACAAAACCGAAGTACGGCACAGTTGGTTCTACTGAACCTAGTCGTCGTGACTTCATGACAATGGCAACTATTGGTATGGGTGCAATCGGCGGCGCAGCTGCTCTTTGGCCTTTTCTAAGCAGTTTAAACCCTTCAGCTGACACATTGGCTGTATCATCCACTGAAGTTGACGTAAGTTCGCTTGAAGTTGGGCAGTCTTTGACCGCGATTTGGCGTAAGTCACCTGTTTTCATTCGTCGTCGTACGGCTGAAGAGATCGAAAAAGCACGTAGCGTTGCCCTGACTGATCTGAAGGATCAGGCAGATGCACCGAATGACGAAGATCGCGTTCTGGGTGGGAACCCTGAGTGGCTGGTTCTTGTCGGTGTATGTACGCACCTTGGTTGCACACCATCGGGTCAAAAAGTAACTGATGATCGTGGCGATTTCGGTGGCTGGTACTGCCCATGTCACGGTTCACACTACGACACATCTGGCCGTATCCGCAAAGGTCCTGCACCAAGCAACTTGCCGGTGCCACCAAGCGCATTCATTAACGATACCACGATTAAGATCGGTTAAGGCGGACAATCATGAGCTCTGGCAACACACCATTCAAAAATCCGGCACTTAAGTGGGTTGATAATCGCCTTCCTTTGCTTCGTGAAGGCCACCACTTCTTAATGTCATACCCGACACCAAAAAACCTGAACTACTGGTGGAACTTCGGTTTCCTTGCTTTGTTCTGTTTGGTGTTGATGATCATTTCAGGCATTGTATTGGCGATGCAGTACACACCGCACACAGATTTGGCCTTCGCCTCTGTTGAGCGCATCATGCGTGACGTGAATTTCGGTTGGCTTCTGCGCTATATGCACATGAACGGCGCCAGCTTCTTCTTCATCGTGACACTTATCCACATTTTCCGCGGCATGTACTACGGCTCTTACAAAGGTCCACGTGAGCTGTTGTGGATCTTGGGTGTTGTAATTTACCTTTTGATGATGGCAACCGCGTTTTTGGGTTACACGCTTCCTTGGGGACAGATGTCTTTCTGGGGCGCGAAGGTAATCACCAGCTTCTTTACCGCCATTCCGTTGGTTGGTGAGGATGTCTTGACGCTGCTTCAAGGTGGTTTTGGTATTGATAACCCAACACTGAACCGCTTCTTTGTGCTGCACTTTTTGTTGCCGTTCGTAATTTTCGGCGTGGTTATTCTGCACATTTTGGCGTTGCACTCTTACGGTTCAAACAATCCACTCGGTATTGATATGACTGGCCCGAAAGACTCAATTGCTTTCCACCCTTATTTCACCACCGAAAAAGTCTTCACCATCGGCGTTTTCCTGTTCATCTTCAGTATTTTCATTTTCTACGCACCCAACTCTATGGGTGAGGCTGTGAACTATGTTGAAGCGAACCCTGTTCAAACACCGGCGCACATTGTGCCTGAATGGTACTTCTTGCCGTTCTACGCAATTCTGCGTGCTATTCCATCTAAACTAGGTGGCGTATTGTTCATGTTTGGCTCAATTGCCATCCTGTTCATTTTGCCATGGTTGGACACATCAAAAGTTCGCTCTGCTGTGTTCCGCCCAATGTTCAAGTGGGGTTTCTGGGGCTTTATCTTTACTGTGTACATTTTGTCGCTTTCAGGCGCTCAAAACCCTGATGATACCTTCCGTTTTGCTTTGCCAATTCTTGGTTGGTTCTGGACGGGGTTCTCGTTTGAAATTCCAGGCTTCTCGGTATTGTTTGTGGCACGTGTGTTCACGTTTGCTTACTTTGCCTACTTCATTCTGTGGTTGCCAATCATTGGCTTCATTGAGAAAACCAAACCACTTCCACCTTCAATCGCTAAAGCAATTGAAGCTTAAGCAAGTCAGTAAAGGAATAGATTGATGAGAAAAATTTCCTCAGTATTTACAGCTGCACTTGCTGGTTTGGTACTAACTTTCGGCGCTGCTAACCCTGCTTTGGCAGCTGGCGGTGGCGCTGCACTTGAAAAGCAACACTGGTCGTTTGACGGCATGACTGGTTCTTTTGATAAGAAACAGCTCGCACGTGGCTTTGAAGTTTTCAAAGAAGTTTGTGCTGCTTGTCACGGTTTGAACTATGTCGCATTCCGCAATTTCGTAGACATGGGTTTTACAGAAGACGAAGTTAAAGCAATTATCGCAGACAAAGGTTACGAAGTCTTGGGCGAGCCTGATGACGAAGGCGAGGTTGCCATGCGTGCAGCACGTCTTTCTGACTATTGGCCAAACCCGTTTGCAAATGCAAAAGCTGCTGCTGCTGCAAACAATGGTAAAGCTCCGCCAGACTTGTCACTAATGGCCAAAGCCCGTCCGAACGGTCCAGATTATATTTATAATCTTTTAACCCGTTACATGG
>JBMYWL010000213.1:0-3196 GCA_049607365.1 Alphaproteobacteria bacterium
CTTGGCTTCGAATTTCTCACCTGCGACATCAATTTCAAATTTGGATGCATCCAACATAACTTGGGTAATTACTTCGTCCGCCTTAACATATGCCATGGCAATCGCCCCGCCAAGGTGGTGCCCATAGTTACCCGAAACCACATAACCACACGCTTTACCATCTCTGTAAACCGGTTCGTTGTGATATACCAACGGCTCAGGGTCATTAAGTTGGAACTGAACCAATCGATACTTTAAGCCACCATCTTCCTTCATCTGGGCTTTTTCAGCCAAGAACGCATCTCGCCCAATGAAGTCACTTGCATCTGGTTTTGCCGCAAAGCCAAGACCAGCTTGGTTCAGGGTTTCTTCAGATGACATGTCGTGACCGTAGTGGCGATAACCCTTTTCAATACGGCATGAATCAAGAACATGCATTCCCGCGAGCTTCAGGTCAGGTTTCGCTTCACGCAAAACATCAAAAATATGGACCGCAAATTCAGACGGCACATAAAGCTCCCACCCAAGCTCACCAACATAAGTAATGCGCTGTGCACGAACCTTGGCCATGCCAAGCTCGATTGTTTGCACAGTGCCAAAAGGGAAATTGTCGTTCGACAAATCGGTCTCTGTCAAACCCTGCAACAATTTACGGCTATTTGGACCCATAACAGCAAGTACAGCTTCTGTCGTGGTGACATCAGTCGCTATGCAATGCGCATCAGCTGGAATGTTCTTCTTCAACCAAGCAAAATCTTTTGTCGCCTGAGCTGGCGCAGTCACAACCATGTATTCTGTTTTTGACAGGCGTGTAACCGTCAAATCAGCCTCTATACCGCCGCGCGCGTTAAGCCAGTGTGTGTACACAACTTTGCCTGGTTCCACGCCAACATCTGACGCGCAAATGTACTGAAGACACTTTTCAGCGTCTTTGCCTTCAACACGGAACTTTGCGAATGTTGAAATGTCGAACATGGCCACGTCTTCACGAACAGCTTTGTGTTCAGCGGCTGCGTAGTCAAACCAGTTTTGACGCTTGTATGAATATTCATACTTCAGCTCCACACCTTCAGGCGCGAACCAGTTCGGACGTTCCCAACCAGCCACAACACCAAAACAGGCGTTGTTTTCTTCCAAACGCTGATGAATTGGCGAACGGCGCAATCCGCGAGAAGTTTTTGGCTGATAATACGGCCAGTGCATCGCGTACAACAAGCCAAGTGTTTCAGTTGAGCGTTCAACGAGGTAGTTCTTGTTGCCTTGGAACGGTTGCATGCGGCGATTATCGACAAGCCCAACATCAAACGGTGGAATGTCATCTGTCATCCAGTCCGCAAGGATTTTACCAGCCCCACCCGCAGATTGAATACCAATAGAGTTAAAGCCACACGCGTTCCAGAAACCTTTCAAGAACGGTGCTGGACCAAGCAGATAATTATCGTCTGGTGTAAAACTTTCTGGCCCGTTGAAGAAGGTGTGGATGCCAACCTCGTTCAACAAAGGAACAAGCTCAACCGCACGCTCCAGAATTGGTTCAAAGTGGTCAAAGTCTGGTGGAAGCTCATCAAAACAAAAGTCTTCCGGAATTCCGTCATAACCCCATGGTTTTGAAACCGGCTCAAACGCACCCAGCAAGATTTTACCAGCGTCTTCTTTGTAATAGGCACAAGCTCCGGGGTCACGAAGAACAGGCGCATTGCGCGGAATACGGTCATCTGGCTCGGTGATAATGTAGAAGTGCTCACAAGCTTGCAGCGGCACATCGACACCAACCAGCTTGCCAACTTCCCTGCCCCACAAACCACCACAGTTAATAACGTGCTTAGCCGAAATCTCAATCGGCTCGTCTGTGCCATCTTTAACGGCTGTAACACCTGTTATTTGGGCATCAGATTGATGGATCGCTGTGACTTTAACGCCTTCAATGATTTGTGCACCGTGTAAGCGCGCGCCTTTTGCCAAACCTTGCGTCACATCAGCGGGGTTACATTGACCGTCACCTGGGAAAAACGCACCACCAACCAAAAGGTCTGGGTTAAGAAGCGGGTATTTATCCTGAACCTGCTGCGGTGTTAACAACTCCGGGTTTAGGCCCGCGTATTCACCCATGGCGGTTGTTCTGCGAACTTCTTCCCAGCGCTCGTCATCGCGTGCAATCAAAATTGAGCCGTTTTGCTTCAGGCCGACGTCTTGATCAACTTCATCTTGCAGGCTTTTATAAAGCTCAGTCGTGTAAAGCCCCAAGCTTGTCATGTTTGGCGTTGCACGTAATTGCCCCAACAAGCCAGCCGCATGCCAAGTCGTTCCACACGACAGTTGTTTGCGCTCTAACAAGACAACATCTTTCCAACCTTTTTTGGCCAGATGGTACGCAACACTACAACCAACGACACCACCACCAATAATGACGACTTGAGCTTGCTTAGGAATGGACATGACTGAGCACCTTGAAACAATAAGAGAGTTTTTATCTATTGTTCAGTTTATATGACTGGGCGCGTTTTCGCACTTTGTTGATTGCGCCAAAAGTTGTTGGATTTCATCTCGGCTTAATGCCTTGTCTTGTGTTAGGGCCACAAACGAAAATGAACCAAAAGCATAGATCTCTAATCCACACCCAGATTTTGATACATCGGATCAATAATCATTATTATCTTCACTTTACCTTCGACCTTTATCCATGCTTTCGTGCAAAATGCTGACGATACCAATTGATCTATCTGAGAGTACTTTCCAGTAGATGAAATGTTTCTCGTATTTAGTAAAATACCCTTTCACACCGAACTCAGCGGGAATGCGACGCCAAGGAATATTTTTGTCCGCTATCTGTTGAAACCGATTGAACATACCATTTATATACGAGTTCGCCTTCTCTTCACCCCACGTGTAATAAGAATACACATAAATTTCATCTATACGATAGGTCGCAGATTCAAGTACCTTGTACTCTAACACTTAAGCAATCTTGTTTCTGTTTCGCTTTATCACATCTTCCGCACTTACTTTTACGTAAGCGCTTTCTGGTTCAGCAAATGCAAGCTGTAATTCGGCTTTCATTGTTTCAAACGAAGACCTTTCTCGCTCCGTTTTGTCACGCCGAATTAAATCACGAACATATTCGCTTACATTTTCATATGCGCCTTGATTGACTTCGTGGCTAACGTGATCTTTCAGAGCCCCACTAACACGTACGTTCAAATTCATTGTTTCAGACATA